>JBMLRA010000194.1:0-1989 GCA_049241265.1 Chitinophagaceae bacterium | reverse complement strand
ATAACATTTAAATCAAAAAGTAATTTGATAATAAAATAATAGATTTGAATTATTGAAATATAAATTAGATTATTAATTCTAATATTAAATCTAATCTAACTTATATTTATATAGGTGTTTAAAATCAATATTTAAAGCCTTAAAAAATTATGAAAATATGATTTATTTTAAAATCTTTAATTCAATACATGTATAGTGTTATTTTCTTATAAGATTAACTTTTGACTGTAATGTTTTAAGAGTATTTCTTTTATCAAAATCCATAGCCTTTCTTTTTTCTGAATCTAATATTCTACTTGCTTCAAGAACTATTTTTTGCTGACTTTTAATTGCTGTTTGCTTTTGAGTTCGGCGACTTTCTAAATTTAAAAGCTCAGCCTCAAGTTGTGACCAATCATTTTCTAACAATGTTAATTGATCTTTTTGTAATTTTAATTCTTGCTCTTTTAAAAGAATTTGAATATCAATATTAGTTCGTGCTACTTTTAAGCCTAAACCATCTAACTGTATCATTAAATTTTGAGCTATATCTGAATCATTTTGTAATGTAATAAAATTATCATACCCCTTACTTAAGTAAACTTTTATGATTATGTCATTATCAATAGGGTTGGGTTCTATTTTATAAGAAAAATCCAAAAAGGAATTGCTTAAAACTGGTAATTTTGCATGCTCAAAAGTTACAAAACCCGATTTCTCAATAATACCTATTCCTAACGAATCTATTTTAAAAGTATCATTAAAAAGGTTTGTAACGTAATCTATATTTTGTGGTAACTTTATTACAAATACGGGCAAAGATTTTCCATCAATTTCTTCACGAATACATTGTGTAGTATTCGTTTGAGCATTTAACAAGGAACTAATTGAGATTGTAAACAAAAAAATTGCTTTGAATAAAATATTTTTCATTTTTAAATTTATTTATTGATTAATAGTTAGTTATTTTTAAAATTCTTTAGTTTATTAATTAATTTATAAAAAATTATTTTTTTTATAGATATGATTTGTAATTGTTTAGTTATATAAGAAAAATCATTACTGTATAACACAACATTTAAGATGTAGAAAAATAAATAAAGTTTCTAATCAGTACTTCCAAACTGCTCTAACACCTTCCCTTTTTTTACAAACTTTTTATCCTTGTCTATTTCAAATAAAGTTGGCGTTGCCATGATAAAGTATTTTTGCATCGCCTCGCTATTCCAACCCTTAAAATCACAATAGTATTGTACATTATTAGGTAGTTTAGCAATAGTCTCATCATACACTTTTTTATCGGTATCTAAACTAATGGCTATAATGTTGTATTCTTTGTTTTTGCTTGCCCATTTTTCCATCTTATTCCATTCTTCCATACAATGTGGGCAATTGCTGCTCCAAAAAACAAGTAATGTTTTACCTTTTATTACACCGTGCAAATCTTCTGAGGCATTTAAAATTACATTAGGAATTTCTTGTCCTGCTTTGCCTATTTCATACGACTTTAACCTAAAGGCTACATCTTCTTGTAAGCTTGGTTCTAAACACTGTGCTGTTTGTGCATAGTTTTCATCAACAAATTGCAACAAACCTTCGTGCCCTATGGCTTTCATATTTTCTAACAAATACTGCAAGGCTAACTTTTGGGTGTAAGGGGTTTGGCTCATGTACTGCATTACCGTAGCAAGTGCCTGCTTCATTTGTGCCTCCCATGGTTCAGGGTCTAGGCGTTGGTTAAAATAATAGCCTAAATACTCCATTAAATACGTATAGTAAAAAGGCGTATTTTGCATAGCCTCTTGAGTAAGTGGCAACTGCTGCCAATAGGTTTCGTATTTTTTAGTATTTACTATTTTAGGCTCCATATCTAAACTGGGTAACCACAAAGGCTTTGCTTGTACATGCAAACCCGCTAGATTATTATTATTTTCTGCAAGAAAAGCTTGCTCTAATTTTTGTACTTGTTTGTAGGTTTTAGCGAACTCTTTTTTGCTTAATTGTGCTGCT
>JBMLRA010000193.1:0-29647 GCA_049241265.1 Chitinophagaceae bacterium | reverse complement strand
TGGCACGTTTATCGGCATCGCTTAATACTTCATAAGCCTCAGCAGCTTCTTTAAACTTTTCTTCAGATGCTTTGTCGCCTGGATTCCTATCAGGGTGATACTGCATTGCAGTTTTTCTGTAAGCCTTTTTAATTTCATCTGCCGATGAAGATTTACTTACACCCAGTATTTCGTAATAATCTTTTTTTGCCATAATTTAAGAATTTGATAATTCGACAACTAAGCAATTTTCATTGACTCATTATCAAATTAGCATATTTACAAACTAGTTGCCCACAACAACTTTTGCGAATCTAATTAGTTTATCGTTTAAATAATAACCTTTTTGAACCTCATCTAAAACCATACCTTTAAGCTTGCTATTAGGTGCAGGAATTTCAGTAATTGCTTCATGTTTTTCAACATCAAAATTAGTGTTAACACTATCTAAAGCTTTCACTCCTTTCGAAAAAAGGGTAGTTCGTATTTTATTGAAAACAAGCTGAATTCCCTCTTTTTGAACGGTAATATCATCATTGTTTTGCAACTGCTTTTCAGCTCGGTCAACATCGTCTAAAACATCTAGCATAGAAACAATTACATCTTTACCAGCCGTTTGTATTAGTTCCATTCTTTCTTTAGCTGTTCGGCGTTTATAGTTCTCAAACTCAGCCATTAAACGCAAATATTTATCTTTCTGTTCTTCTAAATCTGCTTTTAACTTATCTAGTTCATTTTCAGCAACTACTTCATCTAGTGTGTTGTTATTTACTGCATTTTCGTCAGTATTTACATTTGCTTCAATAGTTTCAGGTGTATTTTCTACAATATCGTTCTCTTGCATAGCTTATTTAAATGTTTAGTTGCAAGTGACAATTTTATTGCCAAGTAGAAAAAAAGGAAATATTGGCAGAACATTTAAAAGCTGTATGACAATAAAAGTTCTAAACACTAATTTATGGAAATGAAGTAGCCAATCAAATTAAAATGAAAAAAGGTATTGCTCACGAATAACAAGAATATTGCAGATATTATCTGTGTTATCTGCTAGATCTGTAAGAAAAAAATGTCCATTTAATTTTTCACGACTACTTAGCTGATTTAACTTCCATTAACAAGTTTTGGTGCAAAGTTTCAACAACTTGTTTATTACCTTACTTTTTGCTGGCGATTTTAAAATAATTACTATTGTATAAATATTTATAGTATGGAAATTATTCATATCAGTGCTGAATGTTATCCAGTAGCAAAAGCAGGTGGACTTGGTGATGTTGTAGGGGCTTTGCCAAAATATCAAAACAAAGCTGGGCATATCGCTAAAGTGGTAATGCCAATGTATAAAACCAAGTTTTTATATAGCAATGAGTTTGTGGTTGATTTTAAGGGAAGTGCTTATTTGGGAAATCGTTTTTTTGAATTTACAGTTATAAAAGAAGCTACTAATAAACTGGGTTTTGATTTGTACTTAGTAGAAATATTAGGCTTGCTTGATAGAGAAAAAATTTATGGTTATGATGATGATGCTGAAAGGTTCACAGCTTTTCAAATTGCAGTTGTTAGCTGGCTGAATAGTTGGCAGCATAATCCCAATGTGATGCATTGTCACGATCATCACACAGCACTCATTCCTTTTATGATGCAGCATTGCCTAGCTTTTAGAAATAAATTGAGTGGTATTAAAACAATTTTAACCATTCACAATGCACAATATCAAGGCTGGATGGGATGGGAAAAAAGTATTTACATTCCTGCTTGGGATACTTGGAAACAAGGATTGCTTGATTGGGAAAACACCATTAATCCATTAGCAAGTGGGATTAAGTGTGCTTGGAAAGTTACAACTGTAAGCCATAGCTATATGGCAGAATTAAGATATAACAGTAATGGGTTAGAAAAACTTTTTGAATATGAAAAAGGCAAATGTTATGGTATTTTAAATGGTATAGACAATGAAGTTTGGAACCCAAAAACTGATACATATATTAACCATCATTTTACTGTAAAAACAGTTGTAAAAGGAAAGCAAAAAAACAAAGAACTTATTTGCGAAAAATTTGGGCTAACCGCCGATTTACCTTTATTTGTTTTTATTGGAAGATTAGTAGGGGAAAAAGCTGCAGATATTTTACCTGCTGCATTTGAAGCTATAATGAGTAGTTTTTATAGGCAATGCAGCATTATTGTTTTAGGCAGTGGAGATCCAAATGTTGAATGGCAATTAGCTAATTTAAATAATAGATATCAGGGCTACTATTATGCAGATATTGGTTACAACGAAGCATTGTCACATTTAATGTACGCAGGTGCTGATTTTTTATTAATGCCTAGCAGGGTTGAGCCTTGTGGATTGAATCAAATGTACTCTATGCGATATGGTACTTTGCCAATAGTAAGAAGCACAGGAGGCTTGCAAGATACAGTGAAAGATATGGGCGAAACTGATGGCTTTGGAATAAGATTTAACAATGCTTCAGTTGGTGATTTGCATTATTCTGTAAGTAGGGCTATTGCTGTGTTTAAAGACAAAACACATTTTAATTGGATGCGAAAATATATGATGCAAATAGACCATAGCTGGGAAGGAACAGTAGCAGCTTACGATGAAATTTATGGTTAGTTATATGTTTTGTTTCATAAACTTAATATTAGAATTAAATACAAAATATACTTTTGAGGCGAAACTTAAAGTATGAGTAAGAATACTATTCAAAGAGATATTAGCTGGTTAAGCTTTAATGCAAGAGTATTACAAGAGGCAGCAGATGCCAATGTGCCATTAGAGCAACGTATTCGTTTCTTAGGAATTTTTAGTAATAATTTAGATGAATTTTTTAGAGTGCGAGTGGCTACACTTAAGCGTATGATTGAGTTTGCAGAGAAACGCAAACGAATGAATATGCATTTAGAAGAAAGCCCTCAAAGAATTCTAGACGAAATTCAAACAACTGTTTTACATCAGCAAAATGAATTTAACAGAATATGGAAAGGCATTTTAGGAGAGTTAAAAAAAGAAAAAATTTTCCTTAAAGATGAAACTAGCCTTACCAAAGAACAACAACTATTTGTAAAAAAGTATTTTGATGAACAGGTTCGCAGTAATGTAATTCCATTAATGGTAGAAGGGTTGCAGCAAATGCCTTATTTGCGAGATAAAAGTATTTATTTGGCAGTGTCAATGCACAAAAAAACATCTGCTTATCATCATAAATATGCCTTAATAGAAGTTCCTGCAAAAGTCAATGGAAGATTTGTTTTATTGCCATCAAAAGGCGAAGAAAAAAATATTATTTTACTAGAAGATATTATTAGGTTTAACCTGCCAGAAATTTTTTCTTATTTTGGTTTTGATGAGTTTAATGCTTGGATTTTTAAAGTAACAAAAGATGCTGAAATAGATTTAGACAGCGATGTTACAACGAGTTTTGTGGAAAAAATTGAAAAGGGCTTAAAGAATCGTAGAAAAGGAAAGCCAGTTCGTTTTGTATATGATAAAGAAATGGATTCAGGCTTATTAGAATATCTTATTCGAAGATTGAATCTGAATAAAAAAAGCAATATCATTCCTGGTGGAAGAATCCACAATTTTAGACATTTTATGGACTTTCCCGATGTGTTTAAAGTGAAAAGCAGCAGGCGTTTGCCAATAACACATCCCTCTTTTTTGCAGAACAAAAGAGTAACAGAAGTTATTCTCAAACAGGATATGATGCTTCATTTTCCATATCATTCCTTCAATGCTATTATAGATTTATTGCGTGAAGCTGCTATGGATGAATTCGTTGTTTCTATTAAAATTACAGCATACCGCTTAGCCGAAAATTCCAAAGTAATCAATGCTATCATCAATGCTGCACGAAATGGGAAAGAGGTGATTGTTATGCTTGAATTAAAAGCAAGATTTGACGAAGAGGCCAATCTTGAATGGAAAGAAGTGTTGGAGCAAGAAGGTGTAAAAGTGTTGCTGGGTGTGCCAAAAATGAAAGTTCACGCTAAGCTTTGTATCATTAAAAAAAGAGAAAAAAACAGAACTGTTCAATATGGTTTTGTAAGCACTGGAAACCTAAACGAAAAAACTGCAAAGGTTTACGCAGACCATTGTTTGCTTACTTCTAACAGAAATATAATGGCAGATATAAATAGAATATTTGCTTATTTGGATAATTGGAAACAAGGTGTTTCTCAACTCAACCTTTGTAAAGCTTTACTTGTATGTCCAACTAGAATGAGAAACCAATTAGAGGTATTTATCGACAAAGAAATTAAAGCTTCCAAAGCAAAGAAGCCTGCCTCTATTATTTTAAAATGCAATTCGCTGAGCGATATTGTTTTGATGGATAAACTAAAATGTGCAGCTGAAGCGGGTGTTGAGGTACAGCTTATTATCAGAGGAATTTACTGTCCTATTTTTTCCAATAAAAAATACAAGCATCCAGTTAAGGCAATAAGCATTGTTGATGAATATTTAGAACACGGAAGAGTAATGATTTTTGGTGTAGGTAAATCAGAACGAATATTTATTTCATCTGCCGATTGGATGGTGAGAAATTTAGATCATCGTGTGGAAGCAGCAGTTGAAATTACCAATCCTATAATCAAACAAGAAATAAAAGATATTATTAATATTCAATTAAATGATAATGTCAAGGCAAGAGTTTTAGATGCTGAACTTACTAATAACTATGTACATTGCAGCACCAATAAATCAGTACGTTCTCAGTTTGAAACGTACCACTATTTGTCAAAGAAAAAATGAAATTAGCAGCAATAGATATAGGCAGCAATGCAGCAAGATTATTAATTACCGAAGTAACGCTTGATGCTTACGGCAAACCACAGTTTAATAAATTAAATCTTATAAGAGTTCCATTGAGATTGGGTTTTGACGTTTTTGAATTGGGAGAAATTTCCAAGCAAAAACGAAATATGATAATGGAAACAATGAAAAGTTATGCTCACTTATTAAAGGCTTATGGAGTTGAAAATGTGAAAGCCTGTGCCACAAGTGCAATGCGTGATGCAAATAATAGCGATGATATTATCAGAAAAGTAAAATTTGAAACTGGTATTGAAATCAAAGTAATTAGTGGCGATGAAGAAGCATCTTTTATTTACGAAAATCATATTGCTGAAAACCTAGATAAAGAACATAGTTACTTATACATTGATGTTGGTGGTGGTAGCACAGAGCTTACTTTTTTTAATGAAGGAAAGTTGATGTATAAAGAATCTTTTAATATTGGCACTATTCGTTTGTTGAAAGGAATGGTTACTGATAAAAATTGGGATGAAATGAAGGAGCATCTGCGAAGCAACACAAAAAGCAAATTACCAATGATAGCTATTGGAAGTGGTGGAAACATTAATAAAGTATTTTCTATTAGCAAGAAAAAAGAAGGAAAGCCATTATCCATAGAACTTTTGAAAGATTATTATAAAGAGTTTTCAAGTGTATCGCTAGAAGAAAGAATTAGTGTTTATAAGTTAAGAGAGGATAGGGCAGATGTAATTGTTCCTGCTCTTCAAATTTATGTAAACGTAATGCGTTGGGCTGGAATTGAAGAAATTTACGTTCCAAAAATTGGATTGGCAGATGGTTTAATTCAGAATTTATATCAAGAGCTTACGCTTGCATTATCATCTCGCTAATGAGTTTATAAAGTTGCTGTGCTTGTGGATTTTCTTTCAATTGCTCTAAATGCTTTTCAATAGTTGCCAAATCTTTTCTTACTGCCGGCCCTGTAAATACCTCTTTAGGATGATGTCTTCTCAATCGAGTTGCAGTTTCCTCTATCAACTCTTGCAGCAATGAAAAATTAATATGATTTGCTTCGCAAAAATTAGCACTTTGTAAATACATATAATTTACAAAATTACAACTAAAAACTGCAGCAGTATGCAGTTTCAGCCTTTCTGCATCTCCGCCCCTTTCTACTTTTCTTGAAATTGTTTTAGCTAAATTTTCAATTGTTAAAATAGTTATTTCATTATTTCCATCAATCAAAAAAGGTATGGGAGTTTCGATATTCATATTATTTCTTAGGCTTTGAATAGGATACAATACACCATAGTTTGCCGAAGTGTTTTTAAGCAAATTAACACTTACAGAACCTGCTGTATGCAATACAATTTTGTTTTTCAAATTAATTTGATGGCATATTGTTTCAATTGATTTATCAGAAACTGCAATAATATAGATATCAGCTTCATCATTTAGATTACTTAAACTATCAGTAGGATTGGCATTTGTTTCATCAGCTAAAACCCTTGCTGCATCAATATTTCTGCCATACACTTGAATTATTTGGTGCTTATTGGCAAAAAATACTTTACCCAAAACAGTTGCTACATTGCCTGTGCCTATAATAGTTACTTGCATATCTTTGACTTGATGAAATTAAAACTAAAACAAAAAATTGCCATACAACTTTACAAAACTAAGTTTAAAGCAATATCACTTATCTCAAATAAAAAAGCTGCAGAAAGTTTATTTAAACTTTTTTGTACGCCTTATAGTGGAAAGCCCAAAAGAAAAGAGCCCCCATTTTTTAAGAAAGCAAAAAATGTCGATATTATTTTTGAAGGAATGACAGTAAGGGGTTGGCACTGGATACCTACAAATAGCAATGGCAATAAAGTTTTGGTGGTACACGGCTTTGATAGTTGTTCCTACAAATCAGAAGCTATTATTAATAAACTATACCTAACTGGTTTCGAAGTTTTAGCTTTTGATGCACCTGGCCATGGCATTAGCGATGGCAAAACAATTAATGCAAAGCAATTTTCAGAATGTATTGTTGATATTGATAAAACATTTGGAACACTTTATGGCATTGTAGCACACTCATTTGGAGGGATGGCAACAGCTTTAGCTATTGAAAAAAGTTTACAAAATATAGAACGTTTAGTGCTTATCGCACCAGCTACTGAAACCCGCAGAGCCATTGATAATTTCTTTATGTTTCTAAAAATGCCATTGAAGTTGAAGCCAGAATTTGACAATATAATTAAGGGGTTATCTGGCAAAGATGTTTCATACTTTTCTGTAGCTAGAGCTATTGAAAATATCAAAACAAAAACCCTTTGGATACACGATAAAAAAGATTTTATTTGCCCAATTGAAGATGTAATACCAGTGCAAGAAAAAAAATTACCACACGTTCAGTTTCATATCACTAGTGGTTTAGGGCATAATGCTATTTACAGAAATCAAAATGTTTTGCAAAAAATAGCTTTCTTCCTTTATGAATAAATTACTTTTTACAGACCAACTTAATCGTACAATTCATCTTGATAATTATCCAAAAAGAATTGTATCAATAGTTCCATCTCAAACAGAATTATTATTTGATTTAGGGTTGTATGAAGAGGTTGTTGGGATTACAAAATTTTGCGTTCATCCCAATGAATGGTTTAAAACAAAAGTGAGAGTTGGTGGCACAAAAAAGATAGATATAGCAAAGATTGCAGCATTGCAACCAGATTTGATTATTGCCAATAAAGAAGAGAACTTAAAAGAAGATGTAGAGGCACTTGAACAAATTGCACCAGTTTGGATAAGTGATATTAAAACACTTGTAGATGCTTTGCAAATGATTGAAAACGTTGGTGAAATTGTGAACAAAAAACTTACTGCAAAAAACATTTCACAAATTATAAGTATTGCGTTTAAAAAATTAAAAACAAATCAAAAAAAATCTTGCTGCTATTTAATTTGGCAAAATCCATATATGACTGTTGGCAATGATACTTTTATTAATGATATGTTTCAGTATTGTGGTTTACAAAATGTATTTTCCAATAAAGAACGTTATCCAATTATTACATTGGATGTTGTTAAAGATGTTGCACCAGAAATGGTTTTGCTTTCATCTGAACCATATCCTTTTAAACAAAAACATATTGATGAACTGCAAAAACATTTACCCAATAGCAAGGTTATTTTGGTTGATGGAGAAATGTTTAGCTGGTATGGAAGCAGACTGCTGAAAACAGCAAACTATTTCAAAGAATTAATAAGTTTTTAGAGGAGAATTTTTAGATTTTTTTATTGAAAATAAATTCATTTTGTACATTAGTTTAGTATCCTTACTTTTGCCACCCTTTCACAAACAGCAGAATGGTGACTACTGTAAACTGAAACATTATTATAGCATTTTAAAATTGTAAACAATGAAACGTACTTATCAACCACATAAACGCCGTCGTAAAACAGTTCACGGTTTTCGCAAGAGAATGGAATCTGCAAATGGACGTAAAGTTTTAGCTAGCCGTCGTGCAAAAGGACGTCATAAACTAACTGTTTCTGACGAAAAAGGATTGAAATAATTTGATTTATCTCCTAGTAGCGTGCTGTTAATCTATAACTTATAGGATTTAATAATATTAATTGGTCATATATTTAAAAAAATTATGACCAATTTTTTTTGTGATGATTATAAATCCCTACTTTTACAACATAACACATTATTGAATGAAGGGTTTTTACAAAATATTACTACTCACATTATTTATCTTGGGAACAGGAAATCTAACTCCAAGTTTCGCAAATAATGATTTGTTTGGCAATGACCCAAAAATTAGAATTATTCAATGCTACCCAAACCCTGCATCTGTAAACATTAATTTTGAATTTAATCTTCCTGTAGAAAAAAATGCTGTAATTACAGTTTATAATTTCATTGGAAAAAAAGTAGATGAAATTAAAGTAACATCAAATAAAATTGGGCTTAGCTTAGATAATTACTACAGAGGTTTATATGTTTATCAACTAAGAGATAAGCAAGGGCTACTATTAGAAAGTGGTAAGTTTCAAGTAGTAAAATAATTTACTTTATTTTCTCTCCCCACTTATAGCTATTTAAAGCAAATCCAGATAACTGTAATATTCTATCAACAACAGTAGCTGCTAATTCCTCAAAAGTTTTTGGAATACTATAAAAAGATGGCGTTGCTGGGCATATTATTCCACCTGCCATTGTTATTGTTTCCATATTTCTTATGTGTATCAAATTGTATGGAGTTTCTCTTGGTACAACTATCAATTTTCTCCTTTCTTTTAATATAACATCAGCTGCTCTGGTTATTAGATCATCGCTTATACCACTTGCAATTCTACCCAATGTTCCCATACTGCAAGGCACTACAATCATTGTGTTATATAATGCTGAACCTGACGCAAAAGGGGCAGAGAAGTCGTACTTTTCATAGAATTTTACTGGATAATCTTTATAAGTGTTGTTACCTAATTCAACTTGCCAAACTTCCTTTGCATTACTACTCATAACAATACCCAAACTTTCCCATTGGTCATTAATATCCATAAGTTTATCCAATAAAACTTTTGCATATATAGACCCACTAGCACCTGTAATTGCCACTACAATTTTATTTGTTTGCTTCATATATTTAAGCTTCAAGTTGTTCTATCATTAGTTTCAGTTGATCTAAATGATTACCGTATAATTTTTTTAAATACCATTTGGTAAAATAATACATTGAAATAAAAAAAGCAATCATAAAAATTATCAGAATAATTATTTGCTTTTTTGAATTAATGGCTGCTGGTAAAACATTAAATGAATCGATATTATTTTTTGTATCAGTATATCCTAAATATCCTGAGAAAATAAGGCAAATTGGTATTAACAACATTGTAAATTGAAAGTATCGTTTTACAAATTCTGTAAGCAAACTATGCAATCTTTTTAAGTTATCCTTTATTGGCAATGATGAAGTTACTAAATCGTTCGTCTTTTTTAATAGATAGATTATGAGAACTAAGAAAAAGGAAATAACAACAACAAATACTGAAAAGTAAATTCTTACACTAGAATACATTGTAGTTAAACAAACGTAAAGAAAGGCAAGAATAAAAATAATACTAAAAATAATTTCAGTTACTAAACTCTTTTTAATTTTATCTGCAATTGAACTGGTTTTAATTGTGTTTAAAGTGGTAGCATCGCCCACAACCATATCAAAACCTTGATTGCCTTCCAATTTTTTATTCAGCTGTATTTTTAATTCGTCTAAGTTCATTTTTTACATTTAAAATTGATAATGCTTTTCAGTTTCTTCTTTCAATTTAATCTTTAAACGATTCATTTTTACTGCAACATTATTTGGCGAAATACCAAGCATTTCACCAATTTCTATGTAGCTATAATCCTCTAGATAAAGCATTACCAATGCTTTATCTATTTTATTTAAATTCCCAATAGCTTTATACATTGCCTTTACCTGTTCCTCAATATTATCTTCGCTATTAACAACATCTGGCAATACATCGCTAAAACTAGTTTGAATTTGTTTTTTCTCTTTTCTAAAAAAAGTGATTGCGGTATTTAACGCAACCCTGTAAAGCCAAGTGCTAAATTGAGCTTCGCCTCTAAAACTTCCAAAGGACTTCCAAGCCTGTAGTGAAATTTCTTGAAACAAATCCTCTCTATCTGTCTTCGTATCCATATATAGATTACATACTTTATAAACTATTTTTTGGTGAGCGTTAAGTAATCTAATAAATTCTTGTTCAGATGCCATTATTAAAATGTTCAAGTTCGCAAATTAAGCCTATTGTTTGATCTCAATTGACTGAAATTAAAAAAGCCCGTGAATATTCACGAGCTTTTTTAAAATAAAAATCTGTATTATCCTTTTTTTGCTGGTGAAGCAGCAGGGGCTTCAGCTTTTAATACCTCTCCTTCAATAGTTAAAATGGAAGGTTCTGGCACATTCAGGAACTTAACAGTAACTGTTTTTGTAAATGGTCCAGGGGTAGCAGCATTATACGTAACTTTAATAGAAGATGATTTACCTTTAAGAATTGGTGCTTTAGAATATTCTGGAGTTGTGCAACCACATTGTGCTGTTGCTTGCTCAATAATCAACGGTTTAGTGCCATTATTCTTAAGTGTAAAACTTATGCTTTGAGGGTTGTTTTGTTTGATTTTACCAAAACTATGTTTTAGTTTATCGAAACTAACAACCGAACTTGTTGGTTTACTAGCTGGAACTGATGCTGGTGTAGCAACATTTTGAGCTATAACATTTGTTGCAAAAGCACAAAATGCAAATAATATTACGATTACTTTTTTCATTGGTTCTTATTTTAGTGTTTAGCTTCTTCCGCTGGCTTTAATTTATCGATTGAATTATTTGCTGGTGCTGGTTCAGTTGGAACTGCGTAAGTTTCGCCTTTAAATGTTACCACTTTTGTTAAATCGCCATTTAAAGTAATTGTTACTGATTTTGAAAATGGAGAACCTGTTCCTGCAGCCCCACCATTATAACCAAGTACTACTTTTACAGTTTCACCTGGTGCAAATTTTTTCTTTGCTTCATATTCTGGAGTAGTACAACCACAACCAGGTTGCACTAAAGTTAACTCTGCAGTTTCTTTACTATTGTTCTTGATAAACAAATCGTATTTAGTTGCTTTACCTGCTGGTATTTTACCAAAATCATACGAATCATTTTTAAATTCAAATAATTTATTTACATCTGCTGGTGGTTTAGTTGGTGTAGTTGGTGCTTCAGCTTTTGCAGGTGCTACTTGAGTTATTGTTCCTGGCTCCAACTGAGTAGGCTGAGCTTCTTGATTAGCAATTTTAGCATCTGGTATCATTACATCTTTTTTTGGAACAGCTACTTTGCTATCTTTTTTTACAGGAGCATTTTTTTTCTCTTGTTTTACAACAGGTTTAACTTCTGCTTTCTTTTGTGTTGATGTTGTAGCTGGTGCTGCTTTTTTTTCTGTTTGTGCAAAGGTTGAAGCAAAAACAAGAAATGCAGTAGATGCTAGTAGTACTTTCTTCATAATTGAGTTTTTTTGAAATGAAAAATATTTTTGATGTTTAATAAAGTCTTTCTTTAAAAATACATTAAATTATACACAAAAAATTGTGCCAAAAAGCTAATTATTCGTTTTTTTAGTAAAAAAAATAATTTGATGCAATATTTTATTGGCAAATTAAGACATCAGAATAATATTTTTATAAATTGTCAGTCAATTTCTAATTAAGTATTTACGAAAGCTTATTTTTGATATATGGAAGAAATAATATCACCCTCATATTCTAACGATGTACTTTCTTACGAAGCTTTTAAAAGCCAAGTATTAAATGATTATAAAATAGCTATATTAAGCAGAGAAACAAGCCTTTTGGGTAGAAAAGAAGTGCTCACAGGCAAAGCCAAATTTGGAATTTTTGGTGATGGAAAAGAGTTAGCACAAATTGCAATGTCAAAATCTTTTGCACCTGGTGATTTTAGAAGCGGCTACTATCGTGATCAAACTTTTATGTTTGCTAGTGGCTTAGCAAGTGTTGAACAATTTTTTGCACAATTATATTCTGACCCTAATGTTCAAAATGAACCATTTAGTGCAGGCAGGCAAATGGTTAGTCATTTTGCTACACGCAATGTAGATGACAATGGCAATTGGCTAGATTTAGCCAACAGAAAAAACATATCTGCTGATATGTCTCCAACAGCTGCACAAATGCCACGTGCTGTTGGTTTAGCATTAGCTTCAAAATCGTTTAGACACATACAACAACTTTGGGGACAACACCATTTAAGCCATAATGGGAATGAAGTTTGCTTTTGCACAATTGGAGATGCTTCAACAAGTGAAGGACATTTTTGGGAAAGTGTGAATGCAGCTGGCGTCATGCAAATTCCATTAGCCATTTTTGTTTGGGATGATGGTTATGGCATATCTGTTCCAAATAGTTATCAAACTACCAAAGGTTCCATTTCTGCTGTTTTACAAGGATTTCAAAAAGAAAAAGATACCAATGGCATTCAAATTTATAAAGTTAAGGGATGGGATTATGCTTCTATGTGTGAAGTTTTTGAAGCAGGCATTCAAAAAATAAGAGAAACACATACCCCTGCAATTTTTCATGTTCAAGAAATTACACAACCACAAGGACACAGCACTAGTGGGAGCCACGAAAGATACAAATCTCAAGAACGCTTACAATGGGAAAAAGATTGGGATTGCAACCTTAAATTTAAAGAGTGGATACTAGAAAATGCAATTGCAAGTGAAGAGGAATTAGATAATATTGAAGAAGATGCCAAAAATGCAGTAAGAGACAGTAGAAACCTTGCTTGGGAAAAATTTCAAAAACCCATTCAAGAACAAGTTAATAAAGCTGCTGAATTAATTGGCAGTATTGATGTTGCAGATACTGAAACTTACCATCACCTTCAACAAATAAGTGCATCATTAAAAGGAATTAGAGAGCCATTGAGAAGAGATGTAATCCAATCATTATGTCTTGCAATGGAAATAACGACATCAGCAGAACTAAAAGCTTTTTATGAACAACTTTTAAATGAGAATAAGGATTTATATAATACACATCTTTACAATCAGGGTAATAAAAGTGCATTAAAAGTAAATGAAGTAAAACCTTGGATGTCTTTTGATGCACAACAATTAAATGGTTACGAAATATTGAATAAATATTTCGATATGTTATTTGCTCAAAATCCTTTAGTAGTAGCTTTTGGAGAAGACTTAGGATTTATTGGAGATGTAAACCAAGGCTTTGCTGGGCTTCAAAAAAAATATGGTGAAGAAAGAATTTTTGATGTTGGTATCAGGGAAGCAACTATTGCAGGACAAGCCATTGGTATGGCTGTTCGTGGATTAAGACCCATTGCTGAAATACAATATCTAGATTATTTGTTATATGCCATTCAAACGTTAAGTGATGATGTGGCTACATTACACTACAGAACTAAAGGACAACAAAGCTGCCCATTAATTATTAGAACAAGAGGACATAGACTTGAAGGAGTGTGGCATAGTGGTAGCCCTATGGGAATGATATTAAACGCTTTGCGTGGTATGTATGTATGTGTTCCAAGAAATATGGTTCAAGCTATTGGGATGTACAACACTTTATTAAAAAGCAATGACCCAGGAATTGTAGTTGAGTGTTTAAATGGCTATCGTTTAAAAGAAAAAATGCCAGCTAATTTACTTGAGTTTACTGTGCCATTAGGAACTACAGAAACTATAAAACAAGGTACAGATGTAACCATAGTTTCTTATGGTTCAACATTAAGAATTGTTAGTGATGCTGCTGAACGTTTAGAAAAACAAGGCACTAGTTGCGAAATTATAGATGTGCAAACTTTATTGCCATTTGATATTAACCATAGTATTGTAGAATCTTTAAAGAAAACTAACAGAATTTTATTTGTTGATGAAGATGTGCCAGGTGGTGCAGCAGCTTATATGTTTAATAAAGTAATGGAAGAACAAGGTGGCTATAAATGGTTCGATGCATCGCCAAGAACCTTAACTGCACAAGCACATAGACCAGCTTATGGTAGTGATGGAGATTATTTTAGCAAACCTAATGTTGAAGATGTAATGAGAGTTGTAAATGAAATAATGGCTGAATAGTGATATACACTTTGTTAGATTTCAGTTGTATTACTTAAGATAAGCTATTTTCAATTCAAATCTATTTCTAGCCTAAGCACTAGTAATATACTTGTAAGCATTACAAACAAAAAATAACAATAAATAATTAGCAAACAGATGTTCTGTAGTTTCGCAGAATGCCAGAAATATCTATTCCTAATCGCTATTTTATTTTAAACAAGCCATACAATATGGTTTCGCAATTTATTAGCGATCATCCTGTAAGATTATTGGGGCAAATAAAATTTGATTTTCCTGAAGGCATACACGCTATTGGAAGACTTGATAATTTATCTGAGGGGCTATTAATATTAACCACAGATAAACGTGTAACCAAATTACTTTATCAGGGTATTAAAAAACACAAAAGAACTTATGTAGTTTTAGTGTTAAAAAAAGTAACACCCGAAACACTTGAACAATTAAGAACTGGTGTAAGTTTTTTAATAAAGGGAAACGAAATGTACACCACATCCCCTTGTGAGGTTGATATTATTGATGAGCCAAATTTTCTTTTTCCATCACCCTATAAAAAATCGATTTATCAGGAATATACATGGCTAAAAATTACAATTACAGAAGGGAAATATAGACAGGTAAGAAAAATGGTTTGGGCTGTAAAACACAGATGTGTAAGACTTATTAGAACTAGTATTGTTGATTTACAACTTGGAGATTTACAACCCGGTGAAGTTAAAGAATTAGAACCTAATGAGTTTTTTGTAGCCTTGGGTATTAAAATAAAATCTTAATTTCATTTTAGTCACTAGCAATTTTATTTGCTTTGTAAAACAGATTATTTTTTATTGACTTAGTTAGCACAGGTCTATTAAAGTGATGTTGCAAATAATTTTCAATTAATAGCAAATAAACAAGTAAACATTATCTATTTATACTAGCTTGCAACATATGTTTAAAAAGTAGCAATGTTTTGAAATAGAGAAAAAATCTTGCAATTATGTTAAAACAAACAGAATAGTTTTAAAAAACAATTGCCAAACTTTTCATAACAATATCTTTGCAACTATGGCAAAATTCGCCCACGATATGGTGATGCCCAACGAGGCAAGTGGTTTATCTAAGAAGAATCAGGTAGCAGAAATGTTTAACAATATTGCACACCGATACGATTTTTTAAATCGTTTTATGAGTGCAGGAATTGATATTGGCTGGAGAAAAAAAGCTATTAAAGAAATAAGTGATATTCGACCAAAGGTAATTTTAGATGTTGCCACAGGCACTGCAGATGTAGCATTGTTAACACATAAAATGTTGCACCCCAATAAAATTATTGGCATTGATATTAGTGAAGGAATGCTGAATTTAGGAAAAGAAAAAATTGCCAAGCTCAATCTGCAACGTTCTATTGAACTACAAATTGGCGATAGCGAAGCACTTGCTTTTGAAGACAATTATTTTGATGCCATAACAGTGGCTTTTGGTGTAAGAAATTTTGAAAATCTTGAAAAAGGATTAAAAGAAATTTTAAGAGTATTAAAACCAAGAGGTAAGTTTGTTGTGCTTGAATGTAGCAAACCCACCAAAAAGGGTTTTAAAGGTTTTTATCATTTTTATATGAATAAAATAATGCCAAGTTTTGGCAGCATTTTTTCTGGAAATAAAAAAGCATATTTATATTTGAACAATAGTGTTCAAGCCTTTCCTGAAGGTCAACAATTTTTAAACATAATGAATGAAGCAGGATTTACTCAAACTTATTTAAAAACACTTAGTCTAGGAGTATGTACAATTTACTGTGGAAGCAAGTAATCCTGTTTTGCTTAATTACTTTTTCTTTTTTTAATGCATCTGCTCAGGTTGAGCAGTATCGTAGCGAACACGATAATTTAAAATACTATTTTGGAGCCACACTTGGCTACAACTTAGGTTCCTTATCTGCACAAAAGTCAGAAAAATTTTTGATGGATGATAGTGTGCTAGTTGCAGAACCTGCATCCAGTGCTGGCATTGCCATTGGTATACACGCCACAGCAAAACTTTCAAAGCATTGGCAAGCTCGTTTTAATCCACAAATTATTTTAGGTGGTGCTAGATATTTTAATTACACCCTCAATAGCAAGTACAATACTAATGAACCTATTGAGCAAAGGTTTACACTGCCAACTACATTAGTTAGTTTCCCATTAAGCTTAAAATTCAATAGTGATAGAATAGATAATTTTAGAACTTATTTATTGTTTGGAGTAAAAGCAGATGTTGATTTATCTGCAGGTTCTGCTGCACGAAATCAAGAGGGTTATATTAAGTTAAAAAAATATACTTATGGTGTTGAGGCTGGTGTTGGTTTTAATTTATTTCTCCGTTTTTTCACTCTTACTCCTGAACTTAAAATAAGTTACGGATTGAACAATATTTTAGATAGAAACCCTGATTTAAAATATTCAAGCGTATTTAGTTCTATTGAATCTAGAATGATAATGTTCAGTCTTCATTTTGAAGATTAATTAACCAATGTTAATTCAAAAGAAAAATAATATAGCCATTGTAATAGCATTACTTTTTCATATATGTGGTGCTATTGGTATTTTATTTTCCCCTTATAAAAATTGGTTTATTAGCAACACAAATCTCAACTTACTGCTGATGGTTTGTTTACTCATTTTCACACAGCCCAACATTAATAAATACTTTTTTTTATTTGCTGCAATCTGCTTTGTAGTTGGCATTACTGTTGAAATCATTGGTGTAAATACTGGCTTTTTATTTGGCAATTATACTTATGGAAACATAATGGGAATAAAGGTTTTAGGAGTTCCTTTGCTTATAGGTGTACAATGGTTTGTTACTGTATATTGCTGCGGTGCAATACTGCAATTTGTAAACAATTGGACAAAACGAAAAATATCTGATGCTGCAATTGAATCAAAAAAAACAGATAAAATTCAAGCTATTTCATTGGTAATTGATGCTGCTTTATTAGCAACTTTTTTTGATTATATAATGGAGCCAGTTGCTCAAAAATTAGGTTATTGGCAATGGAAAAACAACGAGATTCCTTTCTATAATTATACTTGTTGGTTTTTTATTAGTGCTGCATTATTATTTATATTAAATAAGTTGTCCTTTAACAAACTCAATCAATTTGCTATTCATTTGTTTATTATTCAATTACTTTTTTTTATTGCATTAAGAATATATTTATGATGATTTATATACTTGTTACCTTATTAACTTTTGCTGTAATGGAAGGCATTACTTGGCTAACACACAAATATGTAATGCACGGTTTTTTGTGGTATTTGCACGAAGATCATCATAAACCTACAGAGCATATTTTAGAAAAAAACGATGCCTTCTTTTTAATATTTGCCATACCAAGTTGGTTGTGTATAATGTTGGGGCTACAACATCAAAATTATATTGCTGCTGCTATTGGCTTTGGTATTGCACTATATGGATTGGCTTATTTTATTGTGCACGAAGTAATTATTCATCAAAGAATCAAGTGGTTTTCTAGAAGTAATAACAAATATATAAGAGCCATTAGATGGGCTCACAAAATGCATCATAAGCACTTGAATAAAGAAGATGGTGAAAGTTTTGGAATGTTGATTGTGGCAAAAAAATATTGGGATAAAATTAGAAAAGACGATAGTTTTAAAAAATAAACAAGAGAAACTATGTCCAGTCAATCAATAAAAAATTGGAGTGAGGATGATAGACCCAGAGAAAAGTTGTTATTGAAAGGGGCTGATGCATTAAGCAATGCTGAATTACTTGCCATACTCATTAATAATGGAACTGTTAATAAATCGGCTGTCGAAGTAACCAAAGAATTAATGGGCTTGGTGAATAACGATTTACAAAGGCTAGGACAATTGTCTGTGAAAGAGATAGTGAAATTAAAAGTAAAGGGTTTAGGGGAAGCAAAAGCCATTGCAATAACTGCTGCTTTAGAAATTGGAATTAGAAGAGGTGCCGTTGAAAATAAAAAAGAAATAATTAGGAATAGTGCAGATGTAGCCAACTATTTAAAAGCCCAGTTGCAATATAAAAGCCACGAAGTTTTTATTGCCATTTTTTTAAATCAAGCAAATAAAATACTGCATAGTGAAGTACTAAGTGAAGGTGGCATAACAGGTACTGTTGTTGATCCAAGACTCTTGCTAAGAAAGGCCTTGGAACACAATGCAGTCAGCATTATTCTTTGCCATAATCACCCAAGTGGTAACTTAAAGCCTAGCCAAGCCGACAAGCAAATTACCAATAAAATTAAAGATGCAGCTAAACTTTTAGATATAACAGTTACCGACCATATTATAGTAAGCAATGAAGGCTATTTTAGCTTTTCCGATGAAGGTTTAATTTAAAACCTCCACACTTCTTTCAATAGTAAATTTATCCTTCAATTCTTTAATAGCATTATAGCCACCTACCACATTACGAATATTGTGAATACCTTCCTTTTTTATCATACTTGCAGCAATTACACTTCTGTAGCCACCTGCACAATGAATATAAATATTCTGATTGTCTTCAAAATCACTCATACTAGCAGGGTCTGTTAAACTTAGTAAAGGAATATTAATCGCAACATCAATATGCCCATCGGCATATTCAGTTTCTTTTCGTACATCTAGCACTACTAAGTGTTCATCAAATGGAATATCCATTGCTAGCTCATCGGCCTCAACATCAATAATTAAATCTGTTTTTTCGCCAGCATTTTGCCAAGCATCAAATCCACCATTTAAATAACCAGCAAACTTCTCAAATCCAACTCTAGCAAGCCTTGTAATGGTTTCTTTTTCTTTTCCTTCATCTGTTACTAATAATATTGTTTTATCAAAAGGCAACAAACTACCAGCCCACTCTGCAAATCTTCCTTCCAATCCTATTGATATGCTTGTTGGCACAAACCCCTGTGTAAAAACTATTGCATTTCTAGTGTCAAGTACGAGTACATTCTCGTTGTTGATTTGTTGTTTGAACTCAGTAATTGATAACGGTTTTAAGCCTGCTTCTAAAACATTATTCAAACTCTCATATCCTTCTTTATTAATTTTTGCATTTATTGGAAAATATTGTGGTGGTTCTGCAAGTCCCTCTGTTACTGCTTTCACAAAATCTTCTTTTGTTGCTTGATTTAAAGCATAGTTGGTTTGCTTTTGTTCGCCAATAGTACTAACCGTTTCTTTTCCTAAATTTTTGCCACAGCTACTACCTGCTCCATGTGCAGGGTACAATATAACATCATCTGCCAAAGGCATAATCTTGGTTTGTAGACTATCATATAGTATGCCTGCTAAATCTTCAGTGGTTAAAGTTTCTCCTTTTTGTGCTAAATCTGGTCTGCCTACATCTCCTACAAACAGTGTATCGCCAGTGAAAATGCAATGTGATTTATTGTTTTCATCTTTTAATAAATAACAAGAACTTTCTAAAGTATGACCAGGTGTGTGCAACACTTCGATATTAAGATTTCCTACTTGAAATACCTCACCATCTTTAGCTACAGTTACTTTAAAGTTTGTTTGTGTATTAGGCCCATAAACTATTTCTGCACCAGTAGCAGTGGCTAAATCTAAATGACCACTTACAAAATCTGCGTGAAAATGTGTTTCAAAAATGTATTTTATTTTGGCATTGCGAGATGTAGCTAATTGCAAATATTCATCTACATCACGTAATGGATCTATAACAGCAGCTTCGCCATTGCTTTCTATGTAATATGCTGCTTCACTTAAACAGCCTGTATATAATTGTTGAATAAACATAGTTTCAAATTTTTACAAATATACTTGTCATATATATTACCTCTGAATTGAGGTTTTAAGTATTTCTAGTATCACTAGGGTTTTGGTGTATTTATAATTTTTATAGGGTAAATGCACTAAATAGTGGTGACGGAAATTTCTATAAATAATAAAAACTACTATTTTCACTTAATGAAGCAACTTTATGCAACAGCTATTTTTATTTTAGTTTTACTTATTTCTTGCAAACAAAAACAAAGAAAATATATAGTTAAGGATACAACTATCACAGAGAAGACATCATTCAATAACTTGTTTTTTGATAGTTTGCAACTAGATAAATTTTTAGATAAAGATTCTTCTTTGCTTAAATATAAAGAGCATTTCCACGATTTTTATAAACAACGTAATTACGAGTTTGCTTGGTTTGATAAAAATGGCTTAGCAGAACAAGCGTATAACTTTTACAATCTACTCAACAACACAGTTGCAGAGTTTCAAGATAGCAGTATTTACAATCCAAAAATGCTTACAAGTTTTGATTATTTTACTACACATCAAATTGCAAAAACAAAACAAGAAGATGTATTAAATGCTGAACTTTTAATGACTGGTCAGTTTTTTGATTATGCTGCAAAAGTTTACAAAGGAATAGACATAGATGCTTCAGAATTAGGTTGGTTTATACCTAGAAAAAAAGTTGATTTAACTGCCTTGTTAGATTCTGTTTTAAGTACCAAAGCCAAAGAGGCCGAGGTTTATGTGCCATTCAACTCTCAATATAAAAAGCTGCAAGAACAATTATTGCAATACTATCAAATACAAAAAAAATATCCTGTTGATACGCTTGCTAAAACTATAAAACCTTTGGCAAAAGGCGATACTTCTTCACTTGTTTCTTTGATAAAGCATCGTTTATTTTTATTAGGTGATTTGGAAGAATTGGATAGCACTAACAAGTTTGACACTACGTTACAAAAAGCTGTAAAAATGTTTCAGCTAAGAAATGGATTGTCAGTAACAGGAAGTATTGGCAATAAAACTTTTGATGAATTAAATGTGCCAATAAAAAAGAGGATTGAAACGATTTTAATAAATATTGAAAGAGCAAGATGGCTGCCAGCAGAAAAAGATAGCAATTATATTTTAGTGAATATTCCTGAGTATAAAATGCACGTATTTGATAGTACTATCAACACTTGGGATATGAATGTTATTGTAGGTAAAACGGCAACGGGTACTGTTATTTTTAATGGAAATTTACGATACATAGTATTTAGTCCCTATTGGAATATTCCATCAAATATTGTTAAAAATGAAATTTTGCCAGGCATTAAAAAGGACAAGGATTATCTTATAAAAAACGATATGGAAAAATATGGCAAGGGCGATAGTTTACCATTAATTCGTCAAAAATCTGGAGAAAAAAACTCCTTGGGTTTAGTGAAATTTTTATTTCCTAATAACTATGATATTTATTTTCACGACACACCCAATAGAGATTTATTTACTGCCACCAATCGTAGTTTTAGTCATGGTTGTATAAGATTGGGAGAGCCAAAAAAATTAGCTGAATACCTTTTAAGAAAAGATACAACATACACTAGTAGTAAAATTGATAGTTTAATGCATTTGCCAAAAGAAAAATGGGTTACACTACCAAAATCAATTCCAGTTTTTATTGTTTATTTTACTAGTTGGGTTGATAAAAATGGAAAATTAAATTTCAGAAACGACATCTATGGGCACGATAATAAAATGAGTGAAAAGTTGTTTGTTAAATAGATATTCATAATATATTAATTTGCATTATGAAGATTATTGAAGTTAACAATTTAGCAACACAAAAAGAGTTCATTTTAGTAAACCCCACTATACATAAAAACATACCAAATTATGTTCGCCCTTTAGACACAGAAATTGATGATACTTTCAATCCATCAAAAAACAAATATTACAATTATGGTAAAACCAATCGCTGGATTTTAAAAGATGATAAAGGGAATTTAATTGGTCGGATTGCTGCATTTACTAATTCAAAATATATAAACAAAGGAACTGATTTTGCAACGGGTGGCGTTGGTTTCTTTGACTGTATCAACAACCAACAAGCTGCCAATTTACTATTTGATGCAGCAAAAGAATGGTTAACAAAACAAGGGATGGAAGCAATGGATGGCCCCATTAATTTTGGTGATAGAGATAAATATTGGGGTTTATTGGTGGAAGGTTTTGATATACCACCAATTTATGGAATGCCATTTAATCCTGAATATTATCAATCATTGATTGAAAATTATGGGTTTAAAAACTACTATAATCAGTATTGGTTTAAAATGAGTGTGGATGATGATTTGCCACAAAAATTTCAAGAAAGATACAATCGCTTTAAAGCTAAAGCAGATTACAGTGCAAGACATTTAGAAGTTAAGCATTTGGAAAAATATGCATCTGACTTTACTACCATTTATAATACTGCCTGGGCTCAGCACGGTGAAGCAAAATCAATAACCAAAGACGAAACATTGAAGCTATTTAAAACAATGAAACCCATAATGGATGAAAGGGTTGTTTGGTTTGCATATTATAAAGATGAGCCAATTGCAATGTTCATCAATATTCCAGACATCAATCAATACTTAAAAGGATTTAATGGTAAGCTAGGTTTGTGGCAAAAGCTACAATTGTTTTATAGAAAATCTACAATGAAACGCCAGAAATTACTGGGACTTGTTTTTGGCGTTGTACCAAAATATCAGGCATTGGGGATTGATAGTTTTTTAATACAATCTTGTGGCTATTTTATGCAACACAAGGGATGGTATGATAGTTATGAAATGGGTTGGGCTGGAGATTGGAACCCAATAATGCACAATATTTATAAAAGTCTTGGTGGCAAGCAAAGCAGAAGGATGGTAACTTATAGATATATTTTTGACGAAACAAAACATTCATTTGAAAGACATCCTGTAATGGATTATAAATAACAAAAGAGGCATACTGTTTAGTATGCCTCTTTCAATTTTGTTAGTTGTGTTTACAATTTATCAAACAATCCCCTCAATTTCTCTCTAGTCATAATAGTCTCCCAATCTTTACCCAAAGCGTTTTCCCATAAAGGTTTCAAACCCATACTAACATTCATCATAGTATCAAATTGTTCTTCTGTTAAGCCTTTGCAAATGCCCACAGGAATATCAATATTATTTTTTTCAACCATTTGTTTAAATTCAGCAACACCTTCTGGATAATATTCCTCCAAATGATTCATTACAATACAATTTCCAATACCGTGTTTTGTGCCAAGTAAATAACTTAACCCATAACTTATAGCGTGTGCTACACCCACTTGGCTATATGCAATGCTCATTCCTCCTGCATAACTAGCCATCATTAATTTATCATCATAGCTATCATTCCATTCTCCTCCTAAAAATACTTCTCTACAAAGTTGCAAAGCCTTTTCGCCATAGCTTTTGCTAAACTCGTTTAAGTAAGTACCAGTAAGGCTTTCAACGCAATGAATATAACAATCCATACCTGTATAAAAACGCTGATTTACTGGTGCGTCTTTGCATAATTCAGGGTCAAGTACAATTTGATCAAATGGTGTAAAATCGCTGTTCATACCCAATTTTCTTGTTGGCCCAGTAAGTACAGTTGTTCTACTAACTTCTGCACCAGTGCCACTTAATGTAGGAATGCCTACTTTATAAACACCAGCATTTTTTACTAAATCCCAACCTTGATAATCTGCACTGCTTCCGGGATTATTCATCATTAATCCTACAGCTTTTGCTAAATCCATAGCACTACCACCACCAATACCAATAACGCCACTTACAGTTCCAAATTCTTCTTTAAGTTGTTGAGCCAATTTATCTACTTGTGTTGTTTTTGGTTCATAAGTAACATCAACAAAAATAATTTTATCGTTGCCTTGTAAAGGAATTCTATTTGGCAAAGCCTTTCCCTCAAAAAAATGATCGACCAAAAAAATCATTGGTGCGTTTGATTTACGATGTGGTGCAAGAATTTCATTTAACTGATTAAAACTACCACGACCATAAACCACATAGCCTACCATTTTAAAATTACGGAACTGCATAAAATATTTTTTTGTTGTTTGCAAAAGTGATGAAAAAAGAAATAGCTGTTTAACAAATGAATTAAAATACTTCTGAATCTACTGTAAGTTCTTTAAAGCTTTTTCGTAATACACTGTAATTGTAATATCATTTCATCATCAAAAATCAAACAAAATGAAAAAATATTAATGAGTGTTGTAATTTTAATGGCAGTTGGATTTACTACATCTGCACAAACGGCTTCAATGAAAGATAAGAAAGCTAAAAAGGAAAAGAAAACGGCATTAAAAGATCACAGTTGTACAGATGCTTGCCATAAAACTGGTAAATGTGTTTTGGTGCACGGAGAAAAAAGACACAAATGTGGCGAAGCTTGTAAAAAAGCGGCTTAGTTATTTTGCAAAATTGTTATTAGCCACAAATTTTTAATGTATGATTTACAATGTTTGATGTAGAATTTATTTCAATCATTTTTTAGTTTTAAATTAAAGAATTGTGGTTTTTTATGCACATTAATCGTAAATCTAAAATCAATAAATCGTAAATAATTTCCAATCCTTATCTTGCAACTTGTATGGATAAGTTTATTGTTTCAGCACGTAAATATCGCCCTCAAGCATTTGATACAGTTGTGGGGCAAGCACACATTACAACTACGCTAAAAAATGCTATTAAAAATAACCAATTAGCACACGCTTTTTTGTTTTGTGGGCCACGTGGTGTGGGTAAAACAACATGTGCCAGAATTTTAGCCAAAACAATTAACTGTACCAATTTACAAGCAGATGGTGAGGCTTGTGATAAATGTAATAGTTGCAAAAGTTTTAATGATGGAGCATCTCTTAACATTCACGAATTAGATGCAGCTAGCAATAACAGTGTTGATGATATTAGAAGTTTAGTAGAGCAAGTTCGTTTTGCCCCACAAGCTGGCAGATACAAAATATATATAGTAGATGAGGTTCATATGTTAAGTGCTAGTGCATTTAATGCTTTCCTTAAAACCCTTGAAGAACCACCATCTTACGCCATTTTTATTTTAGCAACCACCGAAAAACATAAAATATTACCAACCATTTTATCTCGCTGTCAAATATTCGATTTTAAAAGAATAACTACAAACGATACTGTCGAACACCTGCAACAAATTGTTGATAAAGAAGAGATAAAAGCTGATAAAGCATCGCTACAAATTATTGCTCAAAAGAGCGAAGGTTGTATGCGTGATGCTTTAAGTATTTTAGATAAAATCGTGAGTTTTGCAAACGGGGAAGTAACCTATCAAACCACCATTGACCACCTTAACATTCTTGATCACGATTATTATTTTAAACTTTTAGATTTTTTGCAAAAGCAAGATATGGCTGGTGCAATGTTGTTGTACGATGAAGTAAACAGCAAAGGTTTTGAAGGCGATACTGTACTAAATGGATTTGCAGAATTTTTAAGAAATATTTTGGTTTGCAAGGATATGCGTGCTGCTAAATTATTAGATGTAGTGGAAGGTATGCAAGAGAAATATTACAATGTAGCACAAACTGCAAGTGCAGCATATTTGGTTAGTGCATTAAATATTTTAAACGAAGCTGAAATTAATTTCAAAATGGCTCGCAATAAAAAATTGCACGTTGAATTAGCTATTATAAAACTCAATTTTTTACAGCAAGCCATTGATTTATCTGTTGCAGAAAATGGTGGTATAGTAAAAAAAAAACGAGTTGATGCACCAGTAGCCATTCGCTATAAACCTATAATGCCAATGGCTGTTAATGTTGGTAGTACACAAAATAATACACCAAAGCCCGAAGCAAAATTATATGTAGAACAAAAAGTTACTACGATTGTTAGCGAACCAAAAATTACTACTTCTCAACCAATAATTTCACCTACCCCAACTATTGTAACAAAGCCTTTAACACAACCAATAGCAGCATCTCGCCCAGCTGAAAATGGCGAACAAAAAAAATCTTTATTAGAAATTTTACGCCAAAAAGCTGGAGATAAATACACCATTGAAGAAGTTAAAGAAGCAGTTCCATTAAGCTTAGAAAAACTTCAAGAATGTATAGAAAAGTATATTGCTATAATGGCTAAAGAAGGAGGCAAATTATCTACTATTAGTAATTTTAAACGTGCAGAATTAGTGGTTGAAAATGACCTACAATTTACAATTAGGGTTGGCACTTTGGTTTCTCAAAAATCTATTGAGCAAGAAAAGTTGGCATTTGGAAATATTTTGCAAGAAACATTTTTTAATCCTGCCATTCATTTTACCATTGAAATTGTAGAAAGCGA
The DNA here is from genome assembly GCA_049241265.1 of Chitinophagaceae bacterium. GTDB lineage: Bacteria > Bacteroidota > Bacteroidia > Chitinophagales > Chitinophagaceae > CAIVPM01. The sequence continues at coordinate 3,122 of JBMLRA010000193.1, read as the reverse complement.
ACCCGAAATCATTTCACTAAATAAATCTTTGAATAGCCGTGAACGATTTGAACACATTGCTGCACAATACCCTATGGTTAAAGTTTTAAAAGATAGATTAAGGCTTGATTTAGATATCATTTAGTGTTAAAAACACTTATCATTATACGATTACCCTACTTTTGAACAATACCAATTTTATTTATAATAAAATAAATATTGGATTAACATAAAACGAAATAATGTATTGGACATATAGTTTAATTAGCCAGCTTGAAAAAGCCCCTTTTCCTTGTACAAAAGAAAAATTAGTTTATTATGCTTTAAGTGAAAGATTAAACAGAATTGTTGTTGAAAATCTTCAGGATTTAGAAGACGATGTAGTATATGAAGGCTTGATAGATTTATGGCCAGATATGCCAGAAGTTTCAGATGATTATATGATGCACGAAGAGTAGGTATATTTTAATATTTAACCTAATAAACTAAAGCTTTGAATTTGTTTAGTAATGAGTTTTATGAACCAAATAATTTACTGCCAAAAGATGGCACTGTAATTTACTTTGGTAAAATATTTTCTCCTCAAGTTGCTAATCACTTTTTCAATGCTTTAATGAATAATATAGAATGGAAGAATGATGAAGCGATTATACTTGGCAAACATATTATTACCAAAAGAAAAGTAGCTTGGTACGGCAATAGCAAGTTCAATTACACTTACTCAAAAATTACCAAACAAGCATTAATATGGACAAAAGAATTGCTTGAATTAAAAGAGATTGTTGAGCAAAAAACTGAAGAAAGTTATAACTCTTGCTTACTTAATTTATACCACAATGGAGAAGAAGGAATGGCTTGGCACAGCGATGCAGAAAAAGCCCTCAAAGAAAATGGTGCAATTGCATCGTTAAGTTTTGGAGCAGAAAGAAAATTTGCATTTAAACACAAACAAACAAGTGAAACAGTATCATTAACCCTAGAAAATGGCAGTTTACTTGTAATGAAAGATGAAACGCAAAAAAATTGGTTGCATCGCTTACCTCCTACTAAAAAAATCTCAACTCCTAGAATTAATTTAACATTTAGAACGATAATTATTTAACTCTTGTAACATATTTTTTTAAAACTGATGGTTTATAAAGGCTGTGCATTATTTTTACATTATGTCTTTTCAACAATTAGATTTATTTGGTAATCCCATAACACCACCTTCACCCAAAAAAAAAGCTGATGTGGTGGCAACTAATCCCATTGTTGTTGAAACTGCACCAATAGTTATTGAACCCCAACAAATAAATATTGAAGACAAAATAATTATTACTGAGAAGCCAAAAATAAAAAGTAATAGAGGTAGAAAACCCAAACCCAAAATAGAGAAAGACCCATTAGAAATTAAGCCCAAACGTGGCAGAAAGTCTTATGCAGAAACTTACAACAATGTTGATTTAGTTGACATTCCTAGCGACGAACAGTTACAACAAAAACTATATTACTCAATTAGTGAAGTGGCTACTTGGTTTAATGTTACTGCATCTCAGCTTCGTTTTTGGGAGAAAGAATTTACCATTTTAAAGCCTAGAAAAAACAGAAAAGGTGATAGGTTATTTAGGCCAGAAGATATTCAAAATTTAAAAATCATTCATTACTTATTACGTCACAGAAAATTTAGTATTGAAGGAGCGAAAGACTACTTTAAAACCAATAAACACAAAACCGAAATTGGTTTGCAACTTCAAGAATCGCTCACCAATTTAAAGTCTTTTTTGCTTGAATTAAAAGCCAATTTATAAATGAAAAAAATACTACTTATAGCAATTGTATTTGCTAGTTGCACACCAAAATACAAAACCTTTTACACTGTTCATGAAGGTAAACAAGAAAAAGTTTTACAAGGCATTATCAATCGCAAAGTAATTGAGGCTGATACCACATTTAAATGGTTTCCCAACAACTTTAAATATGCAATTGCCAATGTAAATGCTGTTGATGTATTTAAAAAAAATAAGGGCAATTTTAAAATGATGGTTTTTGGTGGCACTTGGTGCGAAGACACACAAAATTTATTACCCTTGTTTTATAAACTAGTTGAACAAAGCAAATACCCAAAGAGAAAAATTACATTAGTTGGTGTTGATAGAGATAAAAAAAGTGGCGATTCGTTATCTACTCAATATAAAATTACCAATGTGCCAACTTTTATCGTTTTAAAAAATGATGGAACAGAAGCTGGCCGTGTTGTAGAATATGGTAAAGGAAATGGAATTGATAATGAATTAGCAGAAATTGTAAATACTATTAAATAAAATTGCGTTCATCCTTGCAAAATGAATGTGTGATATAAAATTCTTCCACTTAACAAAATCAATTATTGCAATTCGTTTGTAACTCTATTTTTGTAGAGATAAAAAAAATATATGAACAAGAAACTGCTTTGGATAATTATAGGTGTTGTGGTGCTTATTATTGGTTTGGCCATTATGAAATCTACAGGCGTATTTGGTAAAGAAGAAGGAGCAAAAGCAACCATTGAAAAAGTTGAAAAAAGAACTATTATTGAATCGGTAAATGCTAGTGGAAAGGTTTATCCAGAAGTAGAAGTAAAAGTGAGCCCAGACATTAGTGGTGAAATTGTTGAGCTTAATGTTAATGAAGGCGATAGTGTGCATAAAGGTCAATTGCTTGCAAAAATTTATGCCGATATTTATGTTTCTCAAAGAGACCAAGTTTCAGCAGGTGTATCTCAAGCAAAATCTCAGTATTCTAATGTTAATTTAGGTTTAGGGGCTTTAAAAGCTAGTTTAGACCAAGCTGAAACAAATTATCGGCGTCAAAAAAAATTGCTTGATGAAAAAGTAATTTCTAAGGCTGAATTTGAGCAGGCACAACAAACTTATTTATCAGCCCAAGCAAATTATAATGCAGCCAAGGAAGGGTTAAAAACCAATGAAGCATCTATTAAAAGTGCTGAAGCACAATTGCAACGTGCCGATAAAGATTTATCAAGAACAACCATTATTGCACCAATGGATGGGGTGGTTAGTTTACTAAGTATAAAAAAAGGTGAAAGGGTTGCTGGTAATAGTTTTAATGTTGGTACAGAAATGATGAGAATTGCAGATATGAATAGTTTTGTAGCACAGGTT
>JBMLRA010000192.1:0-2594 GCA_049241265.1 Chitinophagaceae bacterium | reverse complement strand
GATAGCTCATTTCATTATCTTGATTTCTAAACTTTAGAGGGATGAATGTATTAAAACCACCAGTTTCGTCCTGTAATTTCCTTAACCTTTCCATATGATCTATCCTATGCCAATATTTTTCAATATGCCCATAAAGCATTGTTGCATTGCTGTGCATTCCTAATTGATGAGCTGCTTTGTGAATATGCAACCATCCTTCTGCATCAACTTTATCTTCACAAATTTGTGTTCTAATTTCAGGATGAAAAATTTCGGCACCGCCACCAGGCAAAGAATCTAAACCTACACTATGCAAGTATTTCATTCCATCTTCAACCGAAACTTTTGCTTTCCTGAACATATAATCCAATTCCACAGGTGTAAACCCTTTTATGTGCAAATCTGGTCTGTGAGCTTTTATTGCTTTTAATAAATCTGCAAAAAATTCAAATGTTAACTTTGGATGTACACCACCTACAATGTGTACTTCAGTAACAGGTTTGCCATCATACGATTTTACAATATGCATCATTTGTTCTATGCTTAACTCCCACCCTTCTTCACGTTTTGCATACAATTTAGAATAAGAACAAAACTTGCAGCTAAATACACAAACATTTGTAGGTTCTATATGAAAGTTTCTGTTAAAATAAGTCGTATCCCCATGTTTTTGTTCTCTCACATAATTTGCTAATGCTCCTAAAAACGGCAATGAACCTTTTTCAAAAAGCAACACGCCATCATCAAAACTTAATCTAGTTTTATTTAACACTTTCTCAGCAATGGCTTTTAATTCCAAATCTTTTGTTATGTCTATTATTCTCAAAACCTCACTCATATAAAATATTTGTGCAAATGTAAAGTTGTTGCTTGATGGTTTATTATTTATGGTTGTTGAGTTATGAAAATTATTTATGCTGAAGTGGTGATTATTACTTTATTAATATTTACTTCGCAAGGCTATGTTTCAACAACGGCAAAATATCAACAAAAACTAATTTATGCAACCTGTAAATCTTCGTTCATTTGCCCAAAAAGTTGTTTATCACAAAAAAGCTTTTAAAAGATATTTAGGCAAAATAGAAAAAGACCCTCCAAAAAATTTATATCAAAGCCTTGTTGCAATTGATAAAGAGGTTTGGGAAGAAACTGATTGCTTGACTTGTGCAAATTGTTGTAAAAAAATGACACCAACCTTTACACCTACAGACATCAAAAGAATTTCTGCTCATTTTAAAATGACACCAGATGCATTTAAGCAAAAGTGGTTATACAAAGAAAAAAAATCTGAGGATTGGATGAATACCAAACAACCTTGCCAGTTTTTAGATTTAAAAACAAATATGTGTGATATTTACGAAGTTCGCCCAACAGACTGTTCAGGCTTCCCTCATTTCACCAAAAAGCAACCAGTATTGTATTTACACGTTCATCAGCAAAATGTGCAATATTGTCCTGCAACATTTAGAATGGTAGAAAAATTGATGGAGAAATTTCCAAAATAAGCCTTTTATATAACCTAAAATACTACTTGCCAATATGTTGCTTTAAATCGCTTGCAATTATATAATCATAACGCCTAAATTTGTTGCCCAACAGAAGAATTTATGAGCGAAGCAAGAAGTTTGAATTTTATTGAAGAAATTATTGAAAACGATTTAACCCAAGGGAAATACAAAAATATTGTAACACGATTTCCGCCTGAGCCAAATGGTTATTTGCATATGGGTCACGCATCAAGCATTTGTTTAAATTTCGGACTTACAAAAAAATATCAGGGATATACTAATCTAAGGTTCGATGATACAAATCCAACAACCGAAGAAACAGAATATGTAGAAAGCATTAAAGCTGATATTAAATGGCTTGGATTTCAATGGCAGAACGAATACTATGCTAGCGATTATTTTGAGCAACTTTATCAATTTGCGATAAAGCTAATAAAAAAAGATTTAGCATATGTTGATGACAGTTCAGGTGAACAAATAGCAATAGAAAAAGGCACCCCAACTAATCCAGGCATTAATAGTAAATACAGAACTAGGTCAATAGATGAAAATTTGACTCTTTTTGCAGAAATGAAATCTGGAAAATTTGCTGATGGAGAAAAAGTATTACGTGCAAAAATTGATATGGCATCAAGCAATATGCTGATGCGAGACCCAATTTTGTATCGTATTAAACACGCTCATCATCATAGAACTGGTGATGCCTGGTGCATTTATCCAATGTATGATTTTGCACACGGACAAAGCGATTCTATTGAAAATATTACACACAGTATTTGTACTTTAGAATTTATTCCTCACAGAGAATTATATGACTGGCTAATTGAAAAATTAGAAATTTATCCATCGCACCAATACGAGTTTGCAAGAAGAAACTTGAATTATACTGTAATGAGTAAAAGAAAACTCTTACAGTTGGTAAACGAAAATATTGTTGATGGATGGGATGATCCCAGAATGCCAACCATTAGTGGAATGAGAAGAAGAGGTTACACTCCTGAAGCCATAAGGGATTTTTGTGAGAGAATTGGTATTGCTAAAAGGGAAAATCTTGTAGATATTGGTTTGCTTGAATTTTGTGTAAGGGAGCACTTAAATAAAATTGCA
>JBMLRA010000191.1:0-1653 GCA_049241265.1 Chitinophagaceae bacterium | reverse complement strand
CTTATTTGCATGTTATGCTATTAATTTTTAGCAAACTTAAAACATAAGCGTTTAATTTTTTTTGAATTTTAAAAATGCCTACTTTTATTATCTAAATGAAGCATTATGAAACAAGTTTTAACTACCTTTTTAATTTTAAACTGTGTAATTACCAATGCACAAGTATTTAACAGCAACTGCACTTCAAATCCTTCGTTAATACAATTATATAGAGTTGATGCAAGCCGTTTGGCTGAAGTACGATTGCTTGAAACAGGCAACGACTTTAAAGATAGCATTCATTTGCACCAAGCTACTTACGATACCATTTTAAATGCTTTGATAAGATTACATAATATGGATTGGAGCCCTATGAGGGATACACTTAGGAACATTTTTCAGTTTAGCGATTTTAATAAAATTTATGGCTTTGAGCCAGATAGTACTCATTTTCATTCTGGTTGCATAAATTGGTCATTGTCTGCAGGTGGATTTTGTTCAAATTATTCAAAAAACATAAGCTTTATTGCCCATAATGGAACAACTTGGGTAAGCCAATGGAAGGCAGGAAACTTTAATACAACCAACAACGCTGAAATTAATAATTTAATTAATAGATTTAGTTTACAGGTTGATTATAGAGGAGACTTAATGAATAATAATTCATCTTTCGATATCAAAGGAAATATTAATCTTAATTCAACTGCTATAAGAAATCGTTTAAAATCAATACTTCCATCTATTACACTTAGCAATGGTTCGTCTTATACAACTGCTCAATTTGTTGGCGATGGAAATAGAATAAATTTTAAAATAAGACCCAATTTTATTGAAGTAGATTTTGTAAATGCCTGTGGCGATTGCCCAGCTGGTTGTACAAGATTTACAACATGGACGTTTAGATTGCCCTACAATAATTGTACTGTTGAATATGTGAGTAGAAGTGGTGCTGCACAGCCAGGTCAAGATCCTTTTTGCTTACGTGGCACTTTGGTAAATCTTGGCATTACAAATTTTTATATTCAATCTTCACCTCAAAAAAGCACTTTACATTTTACTAGCAATCAAAACACCAGCAATAAAAATTATTTAATAGAAAAAAGTGAAAATGGAACAAACTTCACAACTATTGGGCAAATTGCACCCACTAATAAAAGCATAGAAACTTATAGCTTTATAGATAACAACATAAACAGCACAAGGGCATTTTACAGAATAAAAACAATAAATAATAATAATGCTAATTGGTATAGCCAAACTATTAAAACTGAACATAGTTTGCCGAATGATTTATCTATTTTGCAAACAAGTAATTCAAAAAATATTCAGTTAAGTTATAATAACACAAAAGAAGGCAAAACCAATATTGTTATTTACAACAGCATAGGTTTAAAACTTTGGCAAAACCAATACAGCTTTAGCAAAGGAAATGTTCAACTGCCTATTAGTTTATCTAATTATTCAAAAGGAGTTTATGTATTAAAGGTTGAAGGTAATGGTAAGCAACTTTCAAAATCGTTTGTACTTTAGTTTTTATACTATATTTTTTTCGCTTTTTGAACTAAGGATTTTGTTTTTTTTACATGTTTAGACTCAAAACAATTTTGTAAAACTAAACATTTACCCCATTATTTTATTCCATAACTCTGGTATTCTTTTTATCCAAACACTTTC
>JBMLRA010000190.1:0-25774 GCA_049241265.1 Chitinophagaceae bacterium | reverse complement strand
GCTTAAAATTCCAGCATTGGTTGTACCAGGTCCATAATAAGTACTATCACTTCCCTTTACATTATTAGTTACACTACCAAAAGCTACATTAACATTCACTGCATTTTCACAAACACTTGTTATAGGTGCATATTGAACAGCAGGTGTTACACTAAATGTAATAGCCTTTGTAAGTGAATCTTTACATCCATCGGCACTTTCTGAATAAAGTTTAACATTATGTAAGCCAGTATTAGAGAAAATGTGACTTGGATTAATTGAATCCACAATATTTGGATTAGATGCACTTGAATTTAAAGCATCATCAAAATTCCATATAAAACTAAAGCCTAATGTTGTGTGGTTAGTAAATTGTGCTACCCCTGATTTGGGTAAACAACCCAAAGTGTAATCAAAGGCAACAACTGGAGTATCTAATATATTAATTTGTCTAGACAACGAATCAACACAACCCTTACTAGATTTGTATACATACCAAATAGTTTTTAGCCCTGCACCTCCAGCTGCTTTAGGATCAAAATTACCAGCAGTATCGGTTCCTGGTCCTTTGAAAATGCCATAACCCAACACTTTTGATTGGTTGTAAGCTCCTGCTAATGATGCAAAAGAAAGCTTACCATTATTCATACAATAATTTGTAGGAATTGGTTTAAAATAAATATTGGGTTTAATCTTTATTGCAATGATTTGAGTTGTATCTCCCACGCAACCTAAACTGTCAACAATATTTAATTTTACTGTAAAATCTCCTTCTACTCCATAGTTATGATTAGTTGGATTTACTTTTGATGAATCTGCAGCACCAGAACTTGGCTGTCCAAAATTCCACAAGTAATTTTTGATAGGCACACCTCCAACACCAAGGTTAGCATTAAAGTTTGAAATGCCAGTTGTATCTGCACATGGATTTGTATATTCAATTAAAGGGTATCTTTTACTAGACACAACTATAACTTTTGGAACAGAATCTAAAGTACATGGAGAACCTCCTAAGGTTAATTTGTGCCAAATTGTATACGTACCTGGTACTGTATATGTGTGTGTTTGAGGATTACAATTTAAATCTAAAATTCTTGTACCATCCCCAAAATTCCAAATACAACTATCTTTATTAGTCCATACTGTGGAGTCGATAACAGTTATTGGCTGATTAACACAAACCCTATCTGGTGCTGAATATTTTATTGTAGTAGATGCAGATGCAAGTGTTGAGGTCTGAACCTTTAAACCACTAATAGTTGTAACAGTTAAATAAATTAAATTTAATGGTTGCGTTAATTGATGTGTTGGATTTTGACTTAATGAAGTTGTACCATCTTCAAACTCCCAAAACCATTTTACAATTTTTTCCTTTATAACACCATACTTTACCGAATCGGGAGCTGTAAATGTAGCTGGAATTGTTAAACAAGGGGGCACACTAGCTGTAATACTAACTCCACCACCATAAACAACGCCATAAGGCAAATTAACAGTATCTCCAAAAGAGCCATAGCTACCATTACAACTATTTACTGGTGCAGTGTAGAGTTGAGCTGAATCTATACTATGTATTGTAACCGGTACAAAAAATGTATCTAAAATTAATGGAGTAACTGTACTATTAAATACCTTGCGGTAAAGCAACATTGTATCTGGACATTGGTATTTAAAATTTGTCCATTTACCATTAACAAGTGAGGAGTCTAATGCTTTGGGACGATAATCAACAACATTTTTGTTGGCCAAGCCCGTCCTCTTATTAACAACTGTTACCTTATTAGTGTCAATGGTTTGGCTAAAATTCCAAGACAATATTTTTGCATAGTCACCAGTAATAAGTCTTAATTGTACAGGGCTTGCTACTTGGTTTGAATAATAAGCTTGGTTGTGACCCTTAACATTGATACTATCTTGATTTTTAGTTGTATCATTAGCGTTATATACAGCCGGAACAGCTTTTAAATTATTAAAATAAGCTCCTCCATTGTAGCCATAACTTTCAGCTCCACCCATTCCATAAGTTATGATATTGAAAGTAGTATCACATTTTACAATGGTTTGTGACTTAGTGGCTGCCCAACCCTTAATTACCATTTTGTAACCCGACAATCCTGGGTTACCAGTATAGTTAGGAATTTGAAGGGTGTAACTATTACCTCCAAACAATGGTGCACCTTGATTATCGATTTTCAAAGAATTATAGCCAGCATCGGGAACTACAATATTTACAAACTGCACATTAATTGACTCTTGCGTGTTTCTGTACAATCCAACTTGTGGAATTGCTTGTTCTAGAGGACTTAAATAAATCATATCAGGATCTCCTAAACCTTCATTACAGTTGCTACTAGTCATAAACTGTGCAACCATTATTGGCTTATTCGATTCTATATAATTGGGTGTTGCATTGGTGAATTGATAAAAACTGTCTCGTGGAATGTTAATAGTAGCACCTCCATTTATTCTTACTCTTGTTCCAGTATCTGAACAAACAATTTTATAAGATGCACCAGCTAAGTTATTTGCAGTTATTGATGTTCCACTATTTGCTGAACCAAAAGGAGTTGTTAAATACCTTCTACCCCATGTATGTTCAGGAAAACATTGCACCATATCATTATCCCTACCACTAGAAGTACAACCTCCATTATTTTCACCTGATGTTCTACTGCTTCCTGAAAACACTGCTATTTTTTTGCACTGTCCAAGTGAATTGGGTACTGATTCAATTTTTGATGCAGTTAACTGTACTCCATTACCTGCTGCATCTGCCTGACCCACATATTGAAAAATTTGACCTTTGTTAAGTGTTACAAAAAATGGAGTTTTTTTAACTGGTGGAACAAATGTACACGAAGCATTAGAGCGTGGTGCTTGAGATGCTGTAATTTTGACTCTGGTATTATCTTCTTGAGCCAACACATAAAAAAAGTTGTAAGAAGAAGATGCATCTGCTTGGCGACTATTGATTGTTGTGTAAGAGTAGCCCCAAGAAGTAGTAGGCAACAACATTGTAGCTCCAGAAGAAACACTTCCATAAATATGTGAATAAGCAACTATTTCGTAATCACTTGTAATGTGAATTGCTTTTTTTCTAAACACTCCAAAACCGCCAGTTCCAGCAGGGCAAGGGTCTGTGTAAAGTCTGCAATCAAAACCTGGTGAAGTATTGCTTGCTGTAGCATCAACAGCACCTTTGGGTAAAGGTCCCCAAGAACGTGTTGTTGCTGGAGAAAAACTAAATGCTGGAGTTGCTGAGTTATCTAATGAAATTACTGTGTTTTTAGGAATACGATATGTTCTTTTCCACCAAAGTGCTGGAGTTAACCCACTACTATCAATTGTAACTGTAACTGTTGCAAAGGTTACACCAACAGGCAAATCCTCTACACTCAAATACAAAGTCATATTTTGACTATTGTCGGTAGCAGTTTCCATAAATTGATGATGTCCATAACCTACCCAAAAATCCTTTCCTTTATTAGAAATTTTTTGAGCCATTAAAAATGAGCTTGAAAGGAAAGAAACCAGCAAAATCAAAAACTTAGTAACTCTTATCATAATTTTTTATTGAAATTCTATTTTATATACTTCCAAAACACAGCTGAAAGTTGGAGAATGTTAAAATACTTTATTTAAAATAATAATTGTGGATTAAACATTTGCCCAAAACCAGCAATTTAAAACAAATCAATAGAGACGCACAAAAGCACGTCTCTATTGAAATTGAAAATTATATATTAATCTATTTATCTAATTAAATTAATACTACCATTCTTTTCTTCAACTTTTCCATCTAAAAATACAATTCTGCTAGCATAAATGTAAACGCCAGATGGTTGAAGAACTCCTCTTTGTTTACCATCCCAAAGTGTGTAACAACCATTTACACTAGTAGCAGAAGCTGTTTCCCAAATTTTTTCACCATATTGGTTAAATACAGCATATCGTAATTCTTTAATAGATGAACCGCAAATTACAATATTATCATTTTTGCCATCGCCATTTGGTGTAAATGTATTTGGATAATATGTTTTATTAACAACCGTTAATCCATAAGCAACTTCTGAGGTTGTATCTTGACAACTATTAACACCCAATGCTTTTACCACAGCATTTGCTGAGTCTCCAGGATTAGTGAAAAACTCAATATGTTGTAATCCCATTGAACCTGTGCTAGGCGTTTTGAAAACTGCCCCATTAATAGAGATTTGATATCCTTGTGCATTTGGAACAGCTGTCCATTCAAAAACAATTCTGTCTGGGAATGTTCTAGATGCAGTAAGCGTTGGTGGTGGCGTTAATTTATCTAAAGGCGATACTTTAACTGTAGCTCTACTAATACTTGTACAACCATTACTTGTTCCATCAACATAATATGTAGCTACAGCGTTAACAGCAGGTGTTGTAAAACTTGTACCAGATGCTATTGATGTTCCTGCAGATGCTGAACTGTACCAATTATAAGTTGCTCCTGCAACAGGGTTTTGTATAGTAAACACTTGTGTTGTTCCTTTACACACAGTTACATCGTTTGGTGCAACAACTGTTACAACAGGTCTTTGTGTAACTGTTAAATCCACTTGTAATCTTGGAGAACTTGTACAGCCATTAATAGATGTTGCACTAACAAAATATGATGCATTTGTAGTTGCAGGATTAATTGTATAAGATGTTCCTGTAGTTGCAGTTCCACCTGTTGCAGCTGTGTACCAATTATAGGTAACTGTAGGGTCTGGACTTGCAATACTAAATGTAGCAGGGTCTCCACTACAAACAGTTACTGCATTACTTACAACTGCTAAACTAGGTGTTGTAGCTGCAGTTAATGTAACTGGGAATCTAGTAATACTTACACAACCATTTAATGATGTTTCTAAATAATAAGTAGCATCAGCTGTAACTGGATTGATAGTTAATGAATTGCCTGCTGCAATTTGATTGCCAGCTGTTGCTGCATCATACCAAGCATAAATTGCATTGGTAACTGGGCTTGCAACATTGAATGTAGCATTAGTACCAATACAAGCCACAATACTTGTTGGAGTAGCACTTGCAACAGGGAACTGTGTTACAGTAATTTTCACTTGTTTTCTACTTAAGCTTACACAACCTGTTGATGAAATTACTTCGATGTAAAAAGAACTATCGTTAGCAATATTAGGGAAAGTAAATGGTACAACACCATTTGATGATGCTATTGCACTACCACCTGTAGCAGCTGTGTAAACATTATAAGTAGCTCCTGAAAGTGGAGAAACTATTGTAATGGTTGCAGTAGCATTAGCACACAAATTCATTGAATCTGAAACTACATTAGCAACAGGATTAGGATTAATTACAAGTAATTGAGATGAATCTCCATAACATTTATCCTGCATTTGAACACGCAGTTTAACCGTATCTGTTCCTGAATTAGCATAGAAGAACGATGCAGTATTTATTGTTTGGGTTCCTGTATTTAAGCCATAAGGACTAGAAGTGAAATTCCAAGACTTAACTTTAATACCTGTAATAGGATCAGTACTATCTGCAACAAAATTTACCAGCGAATTTGGACAAATTGGATTTGGCAAATAGCTAAAGCTAACTTTTGGTGAGGCAACAACTTGTATGTATTGTTGGTCTTCTCTTTTCTTATCACAACCTTCAATATCTGGATGCCACCACTTAGTAACTAATGTAAAGTAACCAGGATTGTCTGTAATATAAGTTCCTGGAAGTGTAAATGTATAAACACTATCACCATTTGGCCTAACTGTTACAACTGGTGGTGGATTATATGGCGGTTTGAATGTTACATCTAGGTTTGGATGTATTCCTGGAATATTGCTAATCATCCAAGTAACTGAATCTGGACGTAAAGGGAAACTTGTTGTGATTTTGAAAGGTGTTTTAGAACAGTTATATAAATCTGGATTTCCAGTTACACTATCATTAAATATTTCACCTTTAATATTCAAATTGTTGATGTTTGTACCAGCATTATACATATAACTTTCTACACTACCTAAGCCATAAGTAATAGCTGTAAATGTAGAATCCCCTTCTACAGTAACTTGTCTTTTTGCAGAAGTTGGCCAATGTTTTATGTACACCATTTTTCCAGGTAAACAAGGATGATTGTAAGATTTTGACCAAGTTGTTGGTGTACAAGGGCCCGTTGTAACCTCACAGATTGTAGGTACATCATTAGCAGAACCAATTAAAGTTAACACATTAGCTGTAATGGTTTCAACTGTATTAGTGTAAAAACTAATTTTATTAATACCTTGTTCTACCGGGCTAATAAATGCCATATCAGGGTCTCCATTACCACTACAAGCACCACTCAAAAACTGACATACCATCATTGGTCTATCAGATGTAATATAGCTGGCAGAATCTAACAAAAATTCCAAATACGCTGGTGTTGTAGTACCAGGTATTGTGGTAGAACTAACATTAAATCCAGTAAATCCGCCAGTTGGTGTACCTAGTTGTGTAGGATAAATTTGTGTTCCACAAACATAAACTTTTTGGTTAGCATCTTTCAATGCTATTCTAAATAAATTAGCTTGATAATTGCCAGCCGCAACACTTCGTGATGTTGGTGCTGTTAGGTAATTTTTGCCCCAAGCACTTCCTGGGAAGTTTTGAGATATGGCAAAGTCTCCACCACCACTACAAGGCTTACTATTTAATGTTCTGGTATCGCCACTAAAGAAAGCAAATGGTAAACACTTACCTTGGTCATTAGGTATTGAAGTTGCAACGCTGCCAGATAAATCTGCTGTGCTTGAAGCTGCCAATACTTGATACCAACAACCTTTATTTAACGTGATTACATTCGTTTGTGGTACACCCGATGGAGAAACAGTATTATTAATGGATATTTTTGTATTGTCTTCTTTTGCAACCACAAAATATGAAGAGAAGCTAAAACCTCCCCAATCTTGGTGATAACCTAACATTTTATAATCATAACCCCAAGTACAAGTTGGCATTAGCATTGTTGCTCCAGATGATGTACTTCCCCAACAGTGTGCATAAGCAACAATTGGAACATCACTTGTAATATTAATTCCATCGCAATATTGTCCACTTGCTTGATGTCTTGCAGCTTGTGGCAAAATATCACTCACTTGTACAGTATTTGGCGGAATATTATACGTTCTAACCCAACTTAATTCAGGAATAGAAACTGTAACATAAGCAGGTTCTGAACTTGTGCTTAAGTATAATTGGTATGTTTCTCCACCAGCAAGTTGGTTTGCTGGATAAGCCAACCAGAAATCTTTACCAGCATTGCTTGTATCGCTACAAGGTGGTGGTGGTGGTGCATATTGGTTAAATAAGCCTGTAAACTTATCAAAGAATGTTACTGTTGTATTTTCATAAATTAAGTTCTTTGGCACATCGTTTCTACTTCCTGGTCCAGTAATCCAAGCACCAGAACCAATAGTTCTACCTAAGCCAAGTTGGTATTCACTATAGTGTTCCATAATAGAACCTAACCAAGGGTCTATATAATATAATTTCACATCTCCAATATAACTTCCACCACCAGGTATATCAACTTGTGTGTAGAAGTACATAGAGTCTTTTCTACCTGGAGTTTGTGCATTTAACAATGGTGGAACTACACCAGAGTATCTTTTTACTTGAACACTTGGTGGAGGAAGTGCTGACCATTTAATTCTCATTACAGTATCTGAACCAAAATAGAAAACTTGTTCAGTGTTTGCAGCAGGATTTGCTGGTATGGCACTTAAAACAGTAGGTTGAGCTATTGGGAAAAATTCGTAAGCACCTAAATCTGGTGCACCAACTTGTAATGAATCTGGACGATAATTATCGTTAATATCTGTTACATTTCCTTTTATTTGATTTCCTCTACCGTGAATAGCCCAAACATCAGAGTTATTTAAATCAGGATGTAAATCTGTTGTACTAACAAATCCTGGTGCATATACTATTGACCATCTATCTCTACCTGAAGCTTTAATCCATTTTGCAATACCTGAATATCGAGTAGTACCTGCAAAAACTAAATTAGTGTCAGAACTATAAAGCATATTATAATCAGACGTGAAGTTTGCTAAATTATTCATAAACATAGCTCTACCACCACCTGTATGTGAGAAAATATTATTTTGTAATGAATACTTACCAGCAGTTGTTTGTGTTAATTGTGCTGCTGCACTTGTTGCAGATACAACAGAAACATTAACACTGTTATTATAATAACTAGCACTACCAATATTATTAAAGTTAGTGATACCATAAGCACCAGAGGTTGCAGCACTATTTATGGATACAACGTTATTTTTAACATCAACAGCATCTGAACTAGTAATGTAAATACCATTAATAGCACCTGCATTATTAGTGTTAGCATACACTTCATTTCCATCAACCTTAATAACACCAGCTGCTGTTGTAGAGCGGCTACCTTGTAATTGAATACCATTAATTGCTAAAGTTGTGTTGTTAATGTCAACTCTGTTATTTTTTAACACAAAAGCTGTATCACATAAATTAGCATAAATACCAGCTGTACCTGATGCAGATGGTGCATTGAATGAAATGTGATTTCTTGTTACAACCATTCTATTGGTGTACTGAACAAAAATACCTGCTCCAAAATTTCCAGAAATAATATTGCTATCAATTAAGTGTCCAGGGGTTGTAAATACAGTAGTTGAAGGACCTGCAAAGTAAATACCATTTGCACCACCCGATATTGTATTGCCTTTAATAGTTAAATTAGTACCTCTTGTAGGACTTGAAAATACAGCAGATTGTGTATTCGCTGTAGCTGTAGCTGTAGTTGTTTTAACAATACAATTCAACAACTTGTCATTTGAAGCTAAGTTAACAAAATCTACTACCCTGCTATTAACTGTATTTGTATTTTCAATAGTAATATTTTTGAAAGTAACATAAGTACAGCTATCAAAACGCAATACATAATTACTAGCAGCAGTTGCACCACCCCAAGTTAAAATTTTATCTGTTGCCACACCATTTTCGCCTTGGAATGTAATGGTTTTGGTTGGTGAAGTTCCTGCAACATAAGGTAATCTTATTTGCTCGTTGTATGTACCTGCTTTAACATCAAAAACAACTGAACCTAAAATACCACATTGCATAGCTGCTACAGCTTCTGTGAAAGTGTTGAAGTTTTCTATTGGAAGTTGTGTAAGCTTACCTGTATAGTCAGTTGGTTTTGTACCATCAATTGTGTAAGTTAAGCCTGGCATAATAGTATTTAAATTCTCTACAGCTACAGTTGAAATAGTGCTAGCACCTGTGGCAGCACAAGTAACAATACAACGGTAGTAGTTTCTTACAGATGTAATGGTATCATAGATTGGAGAATACTTCACTGGACCTAAATTTTGCCAGCTTCCACCTGCAATTGAATCTTGCCATTGGAAGTAAATTTGTCCTACAGGAGAATTACCAGTTAAATCTAATCTAATTGGTTTTTCTAAACATAGCCCAGAAGAAGGTGTTACTGAAGCTGTACCTGCCAATAATGGGCTAGGACAAAGTGGAGCTGTAAATTCCCAAGCACCAATATCTGGTGTTGTTGGACGAGACACACCTTCAATGTCAGCAGCTATTCCTTGGTTTACTGCTTTATTGTCTATTAAATAAAACTGAGGTTTTAAATTACCATTGGCAACATCAGTATATAATGGGTCATAATTAAATGACAAACTATCCAATTTTGGAGCCCTTGCAGCTTGCCAAGCACTAAAGCTTGTTTTATTTCCATTCAAGTTACCAATGTGTCCATTATTAACAGTTGCGTCTATAAACAGCACGTTATTATTACTTTCAAAACTTGCAGCACTTGCAGCTGTACTTAAATTAATACAATGCTTTAATGCTGTGCCTCCCCTTGTTATATGTATAATATTATTTTTAAATTGTAATCCTGTTGCAGTAGTAGTTTGAAAAAATCCTGCTGCTGCACCTGTAGCTAAAGCTGTTGGATTATCTAATGCAATTGAATTGTGGTAGTAAAATACATTATCAGAACCATTATTATATAATGGATAAGTAATACCTAGTCCATTAAGATTATAAAATGCATTATTGAAAACTAAATTCTCGCTACCAGCAGTTGCATCTACAGCATTAATGCTAACGCCATACATACCTGCTGTACTTGTAGGCGATCCACCAAAGAAATTAGTGAATCTATTTTTTGAAATGATTGTTGATAATGATAAAGCTCCCGTTAAATTAACTCCTAATCCTAATCCAACGCTTGTTCTTGTTGGTCTAGAGAAAATATTAGAATCAATTATAGTACTTCTTGCACCTGCAACATAAATACCTGTACTATAAAAATCTGAAATTTTATTTCCGTACACTCTATTGCTTTCTAATAAAACAGTAGCAGAACCTACTACAGTAATACCATAGAAGCCACCTGTAATGGTATTATTTTCAAAATTATTACCATCACAAAGTGTATTACCAGTTGCAATAATACCTGCATCTGTTGCATTAACTACAATACCCGCAAAGTTTTGGGTTGTTAAGGTTGTGTTTGCAATAATGTTACAGTTTTTAACTGAATTTGAATCTGCATTATTAACCAATTGTACTCCATATCCAAAATTGGTTGGTTCTGATGCATCAACTGTAACACTATCAAAATTAATAAAGTCAGCTCTTGTTAACTTTATTACAGCTCTATCTGTTGATAAAGTAGGGGCTCCAGTAGGGAATTTCAAAGTTGTATTGTTTCCCTTAAACACCACTTGTCTATCTACATTAGCACCAACAACACTATCAATTTTTACTTGTTCAAAATATGGACCTGATGTTGGTTCTACTCTAAATACTACATTACCAACTCCTTTTATGCCACAATATTTTAATGTATTAACTGCACTTTTATAGTTTCTAAAATTAGCTCCAGTATTTCCAGGTACATAGTTTGAATCAACTAAAGGACTAGGGAAAGGAAAATTAGAATTAATATAGTAATCGCCAGCAGGCATAGAAGATATTGAATTCAACAACCTCCAATCTGTATAAAAATCAACTCCTAAACAAGATATTTTACATCTGTAATAATAATTTGTATCATTAGTGTTGAATAAAGTGTCTGGCAATAACATTGCTGCACCAAAAGTGTCTGGTGTATTAGATAAATCTTTAACACGCTCCCATTGGAAGGTTTGAGCAGAACCAAATGGACCTGAAACCTTCACACTCAATTTAACTGGTGTGTTTTCACAAACTGTGGTATCGCTAAGAATAAGCTTATTAAATATTCTAATTTGCGTTACTCCATTTAATGAGCCTGGCACACAAGGTGGAGGTACAAATTCAAATGCTCCAATATCTGGTGTTAATGGATCTCTAGGATCATTTTGTAAATCATAAAGAATATCAATTGGAAAACCTCTGTTATCCATTGCAGCATTTGTTGGGTGATAATTAGCAGTATCTAATGAAGGTGTTACTGGCTGAAAGTAAACTGGTTGAACAGAAATCGCATTTTGGTCGTTACCAAATGGAGCCATTGCTAATTGCCAATCAGGCAAGGTTGGTCTAACAGATGTATAAAAACCTATGTTATTATTACCACTGGCAGCATCCATATAATAGTCATTATTATCTGCAAAAAGTGGTGCAGGGCTACCACTATTAATATAAATACAATGTTTTGTTCCATTACCACCTCTGCTAATTGTTATAAGGTTATTAACAAAAAGAATACTGTTGGCAGCACCAGTTTGATTATAACCTCTTGCTGTTGTATTAGCAGTTGCAGCATCGTCATCTAAAGAAATTGTATTGTGAATAAACTGAGCGTTGGAAGAAGCATTGTTATTAATACCCACTTGAGCACCAGCATTAACAAAATCGTAAATCAAATTATTATCAATCTTGTAATCATTGGTAGCAGAAGCACTAGCATTGTCTAAATTAATACCATTTGCAGCACCTGTATTGGTTGGCAGTGCTTTAAAAGGAGAGAATATTCTGTTTCTAAATACGTGAGCTGTATTATTTTGACCCGCAAAATAAATACCATCAAAAGCTCCAACAGCAGTTCTTGTTGGTCGGCTTATTTTATTGTTTTCAATAACACTGTTGTAACTACCATTAGAATAAATACCAAAACGATAAAAATCTTTAATAGTATTGTTAGATATAATGTTGTTACCATTAGCACCACCAACAAAATCAGCAGTTAATGTAACACCATAATATCCACCAGAAATGTTATTATTCAGAATTTGATTCGCATCGCAAATAGTAACTCCCAAGCCCGCAGCATTATTATCAACACCACTAATAGCAACACCTGCAGTATTACCAGCTGTAATATTTGCACCAGATAAAATGGTACATTTACGAATAATATTGGTATCAGCATTATTGGTTAAATGAAATCCAATGCCAAAAGTACCCACTGATGCATCAACTACTAAGCTATCAAAAATAAAGCACTTAGTATTTTTAAGTTTTATAACTGCTCTTTCAGTAGTTGTAGTACCTGTAAATCTAATTGTTTCTCCATTACCATTAAATGTAATAGTATTAATTTGAGAAGAATTAGGAATCACTCCATTTATAATCAACTGTTCTGTATAAGGGCCAGAACCTGGGACAACATTAAAAACACAAGGGCTTGTAATACCACATTTCATTGCATTATAAGCAGCATTAAAACTTACGAAATTAGTTGAGCTAGCTGGCGAAGTTTTATCAATAGTATAAACACCACCAAGTAATGAAGGTGTTGTTACTAATACAATATTTGAATAAATAGAATCATTCGTGTTATTACACTTTATTTTAATTCTATACCATGTATTTGTAGATTGTGTAGTAACAAAGGTTTTGGTAGTTCCTAAAGCTATTGGATTAAACCCTGTACTTGTTGCTACAGAATCTTCCCATTGAAATTCTAAGCCAGAAGCTACAGGAACACCAGATACATTTAATGTAACATTTTGACCAAAACAAACATTGCTTGGTGTTGCAGTTGCAACTCCAATAGTTGGTGTTCCACTACAAAGCAGTCTAGGTAACCAAGAAAACGTTGTATTAGGACGAAGCGTTTGTGAGCCTGTATTCGTTGTTGTTGTTGTGCCACATAAATCACCCAAGAAATCTGCCCTGTAACTATGAGATGCGTTGAACGCAACAGTACTTTGGGTAATAGAAACATTCTCAGAAAAAGCACTATTTGTAGAACCATTACATATTTCAAGAAGTAAATTACTCGTACCATTCCAGTCGAATGGTGTTGTAAATGTTAAAGTATTTATACCTAGCGTTGGAACATAATTTACAGCTCCATATACTTGAGTAGCACCAGCAACCCAAGATGTAGCATTTAAAGCTGTTGCAGTTGTGTGCCCCATTTTAATTCTTAAAGAATCAATTTGCCCAGAGAAGCCATTTAAGTTGGTAACATTAAAAGAAACTGAATAAATCTTTCCAGAATCCATACCTGCTGCTTTTAATTCAGTTGCTCTATACAAATATTGAGCTCTACTACCTTCGTAATCATCTTGTAAAGGGCAAGGAAAACCTGTGTTTAAACCTGCAGTGTTTGTTCCTGTACCTGTTCCAAGTGTAATATTAAACTGGGAATACGAATTGGTAAATAAGATTACCAGCATGATAACCATTAAAACCTTAGTCCTTTGTGCAAAATTTGTAGCTGTGTTCTTTATCATTTTTTTAACAGAATTAATGTTGCTGGCTATTAACCAACAGTTTAATATTTGAAGCTCGATATTTTAAGGGGTAAAAATAAGGTTATTTAACAAAACTTTTACACTCAAAAACAATAATAATTCAAGTCTTCCGTTGTTTTATTTATATTCAGGTAATAACAATGTGTTGTAAAAAGTGTTTTATATTTCTTTACAATAAGTTATGTACAACATTTTGCCAAAAAAAGGTTAGGTGAGAAAAAACTAACATTCGTCCACATTGTGCTTCATAGCATCGATTTGTTCTCTATTTCCCAAAACAATCACCTTCATTCCCTCGAGAATAATAATTTCACTATCAGGGTTAATTACAAATTTGCCATTAAGGTCTTTTATCCCAATACAGGTAACTCCTGTTTGCTTCCATTCCATAATTGTTTTTAAACTTTTGTCTCTAATGCTTGGTGGTAATCTGCTGTAGTCTATGCTTTCTATATTAATTCCTTCGCCTTCATCTCCAGTAAGCGTTTCAATAAATTCAATAACATCAGGCTTACTCACCTGAGTAGCCATATAAATACCTCCTAGCAATTCTGGCATACTAATACTATTGGCACCTGCCGTTTTCAATTTATTTATAGAAGTATGTTTTGAGGCACGACTAATTATTTTTAATGTGGGATTTAAAGTTCGTGCAGATAAAACTATAAAAACATTATTAGCATCATCGGGTAAGGCACAAACCAAACTTTCTGCTTTTTCAATTCCTGCTTTCATTAAAATAGCGTCATCAGTAGCATCACCAACTATGTAAAGCAAATCGCCGTCTTCATGCTGAAACCAAAGATCAATCATTTCCCTTCTGCTATCAATAACTATAAAATCAACTTTATGGGCCTTCAATGTTCTTGCAGCTTGCTGTCCATTTCTTCCAAATCCACAAATTATAACGTGATTATTTAATGCTTCAACTTGTTTCATAAGTTTTTTGTTTTTAAAATAAAGCTGCATTTCGCCACTTGTTACATACCTTGTAATGGTAGCAAAAGCATAGGTTAATACCGAGAAGGAAGTAATGATAAAGCAGATATTAAAAATCCTGCCTTCAGGGGTAAGTGTTTTGGTTTCGCCATATCCAATTGTTGTAACAGTGATGACTGTCATATAAAGGGCATCAAAAAAACTAAACCCTTCAATAATAATAAAACCGCATACCCCAATTAATAAAATAGATAGTACTACAGAAAACCAAAATGCTAATGGATGAAATTTCTTAAACACGATGCAATATAGAAAAAGTAAAATCTTAATCCAAAAAATATGTGCCTGCTAAGAATTAACAATTAACACAGGAATCTTAACTTGATGCCTAACAGCATCAATGGTTTCACCAAACAAATAATCTTTTATTCCTGTGTGGTGATGAGCTCCCATAACCAACATTTCTGCTTTACTTTCTGTTACAATTCTAACAATTTCATTGACCCTATTTCTGTAGCCAATACAAGTTTCAACATTGTAACCAATTTTTTTTAATTGATTGGCATATCCTACTAATCTTTCTTTATCAATCCTTGTTTCTTCATCATCAGTATCTGTCCCAAGATATTTGGCAGAAGCACTTTCAACAATATGCAGTAAAATATAAGTAGCTGCTCTCCCACCTTGTCTTATTGCATTTGCAATTAACTTTTCATCATTAGATGTAAAATCTAAAGCCACTGCAATTTTATGTATGGGCTCAATTTGTAAATTAGTAAGCTCCTTAGTATCGTCGTGAATCTTGGTAGAATATTTCTCGAAGTTCTTTTTGATAATGGGCAAAAAAGTCATTGCTAAAAAAAGCCACACAAATAATAATGATAATATTATTACAAGAACCTTCCAAAAAAATAGTCCTTCTTCTTTAAATAAATCCACAACTTGGTCTATCACCATATTTACATTTAAACCCACTAAAATAATAGCTACAAGCCAAGCAATAATTTGGGTAAAAGGCTTTATGGCAAATGCTCCCATTGTTTTTTTATCACTCACAAAATGTATTAATGGAATAATAGCAAAGCCAAGCTGAACACTTAACACAACCTGACTTAACACCAACAAGGCATCTATTTTTTCATCGCCATAAATTACAATTACAACCACAGCCGGGATAATAGCAATCAGCCTTGTTATTAATCTTCTTAGCCAAGGATTGATTCTAAATTTAAGATAACCTTCCATAACAATTTGACCAGCTAAAGTTCCTGTAACAGTGCTACTCTGACCAGCAGCTATCAATGCAATTGCAAAAAGCAAAGGAGCCAATTTTGTACCCAATAAACCATCCAATAAATGATGTGCATCTTCAATTTTTGCAACACTCGAATTACCCGATGTGTAAAATGTAGAAGCAGCTAAAACAAGGATAGCTGCATTAACAAAAAAAGCAGCATTCAATGCAATGGTGCTATCAATCATATTAAACCTAAGAGCCTTTTTAATACTTGCACTATCGTTACCAATTTTTCTTGTTTGTACCAATGCACTATGCAAGTATAAATTGTGTGGCATTACTGTAGCTCCAATAATTCCTACAGCAATATACAAGGCATCTTTGTTTAATTTACTGGGAATAAACCCTACTACAACATCTGCCATATTGGGCTTTGCAAAAAATATTTCTATGAAAAAACAACCAGCAATTATTAATACCAAAGCAAATATGAAAGCCTCTAATTTTCTAATGCCAAAACTTTGCAACCAAAGTAAGAGCAATGTGTCTAAAACGGTAATTCCAACACCTGCTAAAAGTGGTATAGAAGGGAATAACAAATGAATACCTAAAGCCATTCCTAATACCTCAGCTAAATCACAAGCAGCAATTGCAATTTCTGCAAGTATGTATAAACAAAAATTTACTAATGGAGGATAAGTTTCACGATTTGCCTGTGCCAAATCTCTTCGTCTTACAATACCTAAACGAGCAGCCAAACCTTGCAATAACAAAGCCATTAAATTACTCATTAACAAAACCCAAATAAGCTTGTAGCCAAACTTAGCCCCACCTTGTAAATCTGTAGCCCAATTTCCTGGATCCATATAACCAACACTTACTAAATATGCAGGTCCAATAAAAGCCAAAAATTTTCTAATACCCTTACGAGGCTTAGTGGTATCAACACTTTCGTGCACATCGCTTAAAGAATTTTCCATTTATTAATTAGTGATTAAAGTGTTTTTACAAAAAGAGTTTGTGCTAATTGTTGGCTAATATTATAGGCTGTTTGACCAACAATTTTTATTTCAACAGAGTTATCAAAAGCAAATTTTTTCTTAACTTCAAGCTGTGTTCCAATGCCAATTTTTTTATGTTTTAGCAAGTCTAATAGTTCTTTGCTTTGGCTACCAACAGCCGATACTTCTGCTAGTTTATTTAATGGTAAATCAATCAAATTTATTTGTATTTGAACAGGCAGTTTACCATTAACATCAGGTATAGGATCTCCGTGTGGATCAAACTTTGGGTTACCTAAAAATGCATCTAATTTATCAATCAATTTATTGCTTGTAATATGTTCTAATTCTTCCGCTACTTCGTGTACCTCATCCCACCCAAATTGCAATTTTTCTACTAAAAAAAATTCCCACAATCTGTGTTTTCTAATAATAGCTAATGCAATTTTTTCTCCAGAATTACTTAATCGAAAACCTTGATATTTTTCGTAATTCAAGATTTTTTTTTGCTTCAATTTTTTAAGCATATCTGTTACAGATGCAGCTTTTGTTTGCAGCTCAGTTGCCACTTCATTGGTAGTAACGTTTCCATCTGATTGTTGTAGATGATAAATGGCTTTGATATAATTTTCTTCTGTTATTGAAAATGCTTGTTTCACAATTTTTTAGACAAATCTAAAAAAATTTATCTTATAAACAAAAAAAGAGGCGTAGCCCCTTTTTAAAATATTTCTAAATATAATTTATTAGTATGTATAAAAACCCAATTCCTTCGTAAGTTTTTCGGGCAATGCTGGCAGTTTTTTTCTTTCAATTAAATAGGTTGATAAGCCAGAAAGTTCTTTATAAACAAAATGTTTATTCAAAGCACCTTCTAAATATCCAGCACCTGAGGTGTTGCCTGTTCCCACTCTCATTCCTATCATTCTACGAACCATTACTAAATGCTTGTGTCGCCAAGTTGCCATTAAATGATCTATCTCAATTAGTGAGTCTAAAATTTGATACGATGTTTGAAACATAGGGAAGTCTCTATACAACATTATAAACAATGCAGCTTGTAAGCCTTTAGCTGAAAAGCTACTCCTCAAAGCATTTCGTTCATCCTCGCTTTCCATTTTCGTTGTATCATCAAAGAAGACAAAATCAAAATCGTTAATTTTTTGTTGTTCTCTTTCTGTTAAACCTGCTTTATAAACTTCTCGATAATGGCTCCAAAAAGGATGCAAACTATTTGCTGAATTTGTACCAAAATCATTCCAATATTTAGCATCAAAAAAAGGCAATCTCTCCAACCAAGAATTTACCAATTGTTGAATTGATGGTTTATCTTCTACTTCATTAATATTGGTAAAATCATCTTTCGTAAAACCGCCTTCATTAGTGCGTTTGTAATAATCTTTATGATGTCTATTATTCATTTGCAAACCAAGCGTAGCTTCAATTAAACGAAATTGCTTGCTTTGAAAACCAGAAGATGGTGTAAGCAAATTTCTAAACTCCAAAAAATCCAATGGAGTCATTGTATCTAAAATTTCTACTTGCTGATTAAGCAGTTGATAAATCTTAATAACACGTTGTAAACGATGTCTCACTAAATTCAAATCCTCTGAATTATCATTAATTTTTTCTTTAGAAAAGACATTTGAACAATACTCCAACTCAAATAAAATTTGTTTAAACCAAAGTTCATAAGCCTGATGAATAATGATAAAAAGCATTTCGTCGTGTGCAGGGTCGTTACCTTCTTGAAAGCTAACAGGAGCTTGACTATCAATAATTTTTTCTATTTGTAAATAAGTACCATAATACATTGATTGTGGTGCTGCGTGTGGGCAAACATTTTCCATAATTTTTAAGTTTAAAGTTTGATGTTTAAAAGTTTTAACTTGATGTTTTGTCATTCACTTTTCTAACTTTAAACACCAAGTCACAAATCTTAAACTTTTATTTTCCCCAATTAGATGGGTCGCTTTTCCAACTTGAAAGCAATTCTACTTGTTCTTGTTTAATGATATTTTTTTCAACTGCCAAAGGCAATAATGCAGCATAATTTGTTAAAGAAAGTATCTTAACATCTTTGGCTGCAAAGGATTTTACAGCTTCATCAAATCCATAACTAAAAATGCTAATCATACCAATTACTTCAACATTTAGCCCACGCAAAACATCCACAACTTGAATGCTACTTTTGCCAGTAGAAATTAAATCTTCTACTACAACAACCTTTTGTTTTTCTTCATAATATCCTTCAACTTGATTACCTAAGCCGTGTTCTTTTGGCTTGGGGCGAACATAACAAAAAGGCAATTTTAATTGATCTGCAGCCAAGGCACCCCAAGCTATTCCAGCAGTGGCAACACCTGCAAGCAACTGAACATTTGGAAAATCTTGTTGAATTAAATTACACAATTCATTCTTAATAAAATCTCTTTCAGCTGGGAATGATAGTACTTTTCTGTTATCGCAATAAATGGGACTTTTCCAACCACTAGCCCAAGTAAATGGGTTATCAGCATTTAGTTTTATGGCTTGTATTTGCAACAATTTTTCAGCAACTGCAGCTTCATTTTTCATTGTGCAAATTTAGTTGCTCAGTAATACCAAATAGTTTTTTTTTGTATTATGGATAAGAAAAAAATTATTGCAGCAGGTGGATTAGTTGAAAACGAAAAAGGTGAAATTTTAATGATGTTTAGACGTGGTTTTTGGGATTTACCCAAAGGCAAATTAGACGATGGAGAATCAATTGAAACTTGTGCTGTTAGAGAGGTTGAAGAAGAAACAGGATTACAAAATGTGCTACTGATTTCTTTTTTATGCAAAACCTACCACGAATATTTTGACAAATGGATTAATGAAGATGTAATAAAAGAAACTTGGTGGTATACCATGAAAAGTTCATCGTCAGAAAAATTAATTCCACAAACAGAAGAAGACATTGAAAAACTGATTTGGGTAGATAAAAAAGAAATGGATAAGTATTTAAAAAATACTTATCCATCTATTAAAGAAGTTGTATCTAAAAGTCAAAAATAAAAAGTCAAAAACCAAAAGCTGAATGTAATAAAACTTTAAACCTTTCAACAATCCCTAAAGACTTTCCATTTTTTTTACCACACCAACTGTTCTTGCTAAAATTTGTACGTCTAATTTTATAGAATGGTTGTTGATATAATATAGATCGTATTCTAATTTTTCTAAATTTTCTTCAGGCGTAGCCATTGGTTTATTTACTTGGGCCCAACCTGTTATGCCAGGCTTAATTGAATGGCGGTATTGATAATAGTTATTTTCCTTTTCAAATTGTTCAACAATATCAGTTCGTTCGGGTCTTGGCCCAATTAAACTCATATCGCCCTTTAACACATTAAGTAATTGGGGTAGCTCATCAATTTTTGTTTTTCGCAAAATTTCACCAACCTTGGTAATTCGTGCATCGCCTTTAATAGTGTGATCTAGGTAGCCATTTTTACTATGCACCATTGTTCTAATTTTAAAAATTGTAAATGGCTTACCAAGTAAACCAACTCTTTTTTGTTTAAATACAACTGGGCCTTTTGAAGTAAATGCCATTGCCAAACAACCAAAAATAATTAAGGGTATGGCTATGGGAAGAGCTAGAATACTAATTACCACATCCATAATGCGTTTAGCAATTAAGTGTGATGTAGGTATCTCTCTAATCTCTATGTGACTACTATGTGATTGGGCTACTGCAACAAGCATAATCTAGGCTATCTTTTTTTGGTACATAATGACAAAATAAACACTTTTAGGTTTAACAATCAAAGTTATTGTTTAATAAACTTGAAGTTTTTAGTTTGTTTCTTTTAAAATGTAGAGTTGTACCTATTGGCTTAGAATATTAATGTAATTTTCTTTGAAAGATTCTACTATTTAACAAATACTTAACAAAAGTAATGTAGTATTTTATAATTTGTCAATTATTTTTCCACAAAAACTTTAATGGTTTCTAGCCCTGTTTCTAAGTAATACACACCAGTTGCTAAATTATTGATATCAATTGATTCAAATCCCGGTTTTAGTGTAAATGATTTAACAACCATACCAATTGAATTTACAAGTTTAGATTTTAAATTACTTGCATTTATACTGTTAACTGTAATATTCAAATATCGTTTTGCCGGATTGGGTGAAATTGAAATATGCTGATGAGTGCGTTCGCCTATAAAAATTATTTTACTATAACTAACAACACCATCTTTATCAACAATTCTTAACCTTAAGAATGTTTTCCCATTTTTAGGTGTCGAATAAAAATAGCTATTATCTCCACTGCCTTTTGCTGCAATTTCAGCAATTGGCAGAAAGTGGTTGCCATCAATACTCTTCTCCAATATAAAATATGCTGTGTTTACTTCATTTGCTGTATTCCAATAAACTAGTAGGTTATTGTTTTCACTAGCAATAGCATTAAATAAAACAAGTTTTAGAGGTAATGGATTAACAATTGTTGTGGTTGCTATATTGGTTTTTATGGAGCTGTTATAATCAAAATAAATGTATGCTTTATTGGTAATAATGGTACCAACTGAAACTGTTGATAATGGTCTTATTTTAAAGTTTATAAATCCATTGCTTCCCAATTTGTTTGTACCACTATCTGGTAAATTAATGTCAGCAAATTCAAAATAAACAAACTTTCCATTAATAGTTGTTTTGCACAAATGCGATGTTGAAACAACTTGAAAATCGCTCAATTCAAGCATACTACTTAATGTATCAGCTACTACAACATTAAAAGCTGTATCGGTTCCTGTATTTTGAAATCTTATAGTATAGTTAATAAACTTTCCATCAACAACATCTTGTTTAGTGATTGTTTGTGTTGCTTGCTTATCATTTGGGTCGTAACTGCCACGTATTACAGATTTAACACTATCAATTGCATTACTAGTGCCCCCACTTATACTAGCAACACTTAATAAATCAGTACCCAAAGCAGCAGTTGTTTTAACTTTAAAGTGTGCAATAACACTACCTGTTTGCCCTTGTAATAAATTGCCAGTAGATAAACTCAAACTACTGCCATTATTAACAACTGCATTATTTGAACTTGAATCGTAAGTTAACAAACTATTATCGTAGCTAAAATTGATATTGGGAGATAAAATGGTTGTACCAATATTTTCATATTGAATATTGTAAGCATATCTAAAGCCAGGACGAGCAGCCCAGTTTATGGGTGTTGCTTTAATGCTTACTGAATCTATTAGAGTGTTTGGCTTTAAAGCTATATCTGGAAGATTTACTAAAGTATCGTAACTGCTAAAGTTTAAATTTATAGTTGATGGTACTGCTGTATAAAATGGAGGTGGGATTATTGTTAATGTATAAACACCTAAACTATCTGCTACAATTTGAAATTGACCATTAAAATTAGTGTAGGCGTAGTTCGAGTTAGACAATTGAACTTTTACATTTTTTATATAAGTTTCATTTGAGTCTCTTATTCCATTTAAATTGTTATCGATAAAAATATTTGACTGAATTTGTGGGAATGAATGACATTTATTTAGATTATTCATAATAGTACATAACGGTTTTTTTGAACTAGGAAAACTTAACATTACAAGATTGTTAGGGTAATTTGGAAGACAATGAATGTCTGTACCATAAATCCAAAGATTAATTAAACTTCCTGGCAAGTGTGGTAAACAAGATAATTGACTATTCAAACTACAATCTAAATCTGTCATAACCGATGGTAATTCAAATAAACTCTCTAGTTTATTGTTTGAGCAATATAGGTATCTTAAACTATCATTATAGTTTGGTAAGGCTTTTATTAAATTATTACTACAATTGAGTTGACCCAATTTTTGAGGTAAGCTAGGTAAGTAAATTAATAGATTATTACTACAGTTCAAATATTGAAGAGTAATTGGCAAAGCAGGTAAACTCGTTATAAAATTAGTATCACAGCGAAGTCCAATTAATCTACTAGGTAGTAGAGGCATAAAAGTCAACCTATTTTGAGTACAGGTCAAGTTTTCCAATGAATCTGGTAGCTTTGGCAAAAAAACAAGTTTGTTATTCCACGCATAAATATGTCTTAAAGAACTCGGCAACGCTGGCAAACTATCTAAAAAATTGTTTGAGCAAAATAAATCAATAAGCGATTGTGGTAATCGTTTCAGATATTTTATTTTATTATATCTACAATCCAAAAAAGTTATTGACTTAAAATACTCAACCCCAGAAAGATTCACAATTTCTTTTCCTACAACAGTTAAATCCCCTGCTGTTATAATACTATTACAAGTTGTATCCATCATCCCTGCACTATTAAAACAACTTGGATATTTACTAATTAAAAAAGCTCTAAAATTACCATCAGGTATATTTACATATTGTGCTTTTACAGCATTGACAAAAAACAACAACACAAAAATAAAAGCAGTTATTTTTTTCATAACCTACAGATTAATAGTTTGGTAGTTTTTAAACTGCCACTAAAGTAATACTTTAACACAATATTGTGAATTATCATCTTCTATATTTAATAATTTCAGCAAACTATTACTTTTACCCACCAACAAAAAATAGCAATGCAAACATTTACATATCATCAACTTTATACATTTTGTCATCAAGTATTTACTAAAATGGGTTGCAATAATAACGATGCCGCAACTGCTACAAAAGTATTGCTATCAGCCGATTTACGTGGTATTGATAGCCACGGCATTGCTCGATTAATTGGTTATGTAAGGCTATGGGAAACAAAAAGAATTAATGCCACTGCAACATTAAAAATCACCCATCAAACACCATCAACAGCTGTTGTAGATGCAGATGCTGCACTTGGTTTAGTAGCAGCACCTTATGCAATGCAAATTGCTATTGAAAAAGCTAGAAATGTAGGCACAGGTTGGGTTTGCGTAAACAATAGCAATCATTTTGGCATTGCAGGTTACCACGCAATGATGGCTTTAGAAAATGATATGATTGGTATTGCAATGACCAATGCAAGTGCATTGGTTGCTCCAACTTTTGGTAAAGAAAAAATGTTAGGAACAAACCCTATTGCTGTTGCCATTCCTGCTGGTAAGCAACCCCCATTTGTTGCAGATTTTGCTACCACAACAGCAGCTAATGGAAAGCTGGAAATACTGCAAAGAAAAAATCAAGACACACCACTTGGTTGGGTGCAAGATGTTGATGGAAACGCATCCACCAATGCAAATATTTTAAAACAAGATGGTGCATTGTTGCCACTTGGTAGCGACAGAGAACATAGCAGCCATAAAGGTTATGCATTGGGCAGCATTGTTGATATTTTTACAGGTGTTTTAAGTGGTGCAAGTTTTGGCCCTTGGGCTCCACCATTTCCAGCATATATACCAATGCCTGAAAATATGCCTGGCAAAGGATTAGGACATTTTTTTGGTGCAATGAGAATTGATGCATTTCAGGAAGCTAATCAATTTAAAAATCAAATGGACAAATGGATTGAAAGATTTAGAAACACAACGCCCATTAACATAGAAAATAAAGTGCTTATTCCTGGTGATCCTGAAAGAGAAATGGAGATTGAAAGAATAAAAAACGGCATTCCAATTATGGATGCCGTTATAGACGATTTAAAAAGTTTGTCTCAAAAATTTGATGTAAGTCTTATTTAATTTTCCATTTTAAAACCAATCTACTATTTATTGGGTTTGAATTAGAATTTTCGAAGCTATAAATATTGCCCATTGGCTTTACAAATGATACGCCAACTTGCATTTTTTTAAGTTGGTAAAGTAGCTCCACTCTTCCAATAATAAATGATGATTTAAGGTAATCCCATTCTTTAAAACCCTTTGCAATACCATACAAACTATCGTGTACCGATTTACCACTGTTACCAATTAATTTATCGTTAACAACAGCAGCATTTAACCAAGTGTTTCCTACCCCAATTGCTGCACTAAATTTATCATTAATTTTGTAAGTATATTTTAATGTAAGCTCCACTCCCATTGCCTTTAACAAACTTCGTGTTTGCAAATAATTAATTACTGTGGGTGTTGTATTTGACCCTTGCAAAATTGAAACTGAATAATCAGCTTTGTTTAATACATTATTACTTTTTAAGGTGTATTGTGAATATGGATTTAATTGAAGCCCCAACTCGCTTTTAGCATTCAATTCTTTACTTACCCAAAATGCAGGAATAGCAATTGTTAATGGTTTATTTTTTGCATTAAGATCTAAATAACTATTTGTTTCGGGTAGTAAAATATTCCATTGTAAGCCGTAATGCAAATTTTTACTCACCTTGACTTTTGGAACTTTAACAGGTGTTTTGGCTACATTATTATTAGCATTATTTGTGGTAACTTTAACTGAAGATTCACTCGTATTAGTTTCGTTATTAATTTCAGTTTGTTGCAAGTAACTTTTGTCAAAATAGTTTTCTGGTTGGATGTAATAATTTGTATTTGCAACAACAACATTATTTGTTTCACCTCTGTCTATTTTCATCATTCTTAAATCGTTAAAACTAGTACGATTGTTAAAGATATTATTTGCTTTTTTGTTGCTTGCTGTTTTTATAAATCCTTTAGATATCTTTTTATCTGATATTTTTATTTCAAAACTTTTCTTATTACCAATAACATTACTATGGTTTGAACTTAAATCTTCAAAATCGCTTTCTTGATATGTTAGCTCATCTTGTTTTTGTGAGATATTAGACTGTTGCTTAACTACTGCTGAATGTTGCTCTTTTTTTGTAGCAATAGTAGACTTTGTAGTAAATTGATTAAAATTTTTAGCAACGTCTTTTTCATCTGCTTTGGTATTACTATTTTTAGTAATAAATATATAAGTTAAAGTACTTAAACTTAAAATACCTAATACCCAAAAAAAAGCAA
>JBMLRA010000189.1:2884-26974 GCA_049241265.1 Chitinophagaceae bacterium | reverse complement strand
CACAATGTGCTGCAGACTTATTAATTGCATACAATCAACTAAACACAACTACTGCAAATTATTTCCCATCGAACTTGCTAGGAAATGGTGATACTTTAATTGCAGGTGTTTATAAAATATTTAGCACTGCAACATTGAATTTAGATTTATATCTTGATGCTAAAGGAAATCCTAATGCAGTATTTATCTTTCAGATTCAAGGTGCTCTATCAACCAATGCTAATTCAAAGATAAAATTGCTTAATGGTGCATTAGCTTGTAATGTGTTTTGGAAAATTGAAGGTGTTGTTGATATGGCAACTGCAACTTATATGAAGGGAACTGTTATTGCTAATAATGCAGCTATTAATATGAACACCAACGATACTTTAGAAGGAAGAGTTTTTTCTACAAGTGGAGCCATCTCAATTAATGGAATTAATGCAGCTATGCCCCTAGGCTGTGGAGCCTTAATTCTAACAGGACCTCCATCTCCTGTGCTTGGCACAGTGTCTTGTTATGGTATTTTTTCTGGCAATGGTACTGTGGCAAATAGTGGAGTAACAATGGTCGTTGGAGATATTGGTACTAATGTTGGTTTAACCCTAGGATTTGACTCACTAAAAGTTACTGGCAAAATACATAAAATACCAGATGTATCAACAGCTTTATGTGCTGCTGATTTACAAAATGTTTACAACTATTTGAATATTGTTACTCCAGATATTGAATTATTATATCCTGTGCAGTTTGGCAATAATTTAGAATTAACACCACACACTTATTTATTAAACTCTGCTACATCATTTACTGGGAATGTGTATCTTAATGCTCAAGGCAATGCAAATGCGGTGTTTATTATTAAGGTTAATGGAGCATTTGCAACAAGTACATATTCAAGAGTGATATTAAAAAATGGTGCTCAATCTAAAAATGTTTTTTGGAAAGTTGAGGGTGCTGTTAGTATTGATAACTACTCTGTATTTAGCGGAAGTATAGTTTGTAACAATGGGGCTATTAATTTAAATACTGGCGACACGCTATATGGTAGAGCTTTAACAACCAGTGGAGCTTTAAGCACAGCAGCTATTGATGCAGCTATAGCAAGTGGTGACTGCGTTCCATTACCAATCAACTGGATTTATTTTGATGGAAGTTCTGTTGAAAAGAATGTATTGTTGAAATGGGGCACTTACAGCGAAATCAATAATAATTACTTCACAATTGAGAGAAGTAGTAATGGAAATACATTTGATTACTTGACTATAGTTTCTGCACAAGAAACAATAGATAAGAAAATAAAGAATTATTCTTTTCTAGATAAACAACCCTTTAGTATTGGTTACTATCGAATTTCTCAAACTGATAAAGATGGTAAAAAGAGTTATTACAAAACCATACAGGTTAAAACTAATATTAACACAGGAATCAGTGTGCAACAATTTTTACAAGGAGGTTATATTAACGTCCAAACTTTTAACGCCCCATCAGGTAATGCAAGCATTGATTTATATAGTATTGAAGGAAGAAAAATGTCTTCTCAAAAAATACATTTAACACCTGAGACGAATGTTTATAAAATCGTTAAGCCAAAACAAATGGGTACTTACATAATATGCATAGAATCAAATGGACAAAAAATACATACAGGCAAAATAGTTATTTTTTAAAGTAATATTAGATTGAATTCAATGACAAAATAAAACCATAACGAATAGTTTAATCAAGTGAGTGCTTAATCAAGCACTCACTTGATTTTTTAGTTAAGGTGTCGTAAATGTTTACAGTTAAAAAGTGTGAAAAATGTAACATTAACTTACTTATTTGTAAATTATCAAAGCATTGCATAATTGAACTTTGTGGACTAAATCAAAATATATGTTTTACAATAATTATTACTGGGGAATGAATCCAATTTGGTGGATACTTTGGATCATCTTACTGCTTTGGATTTTTGCAACTCCTTACGATATTCCTGGTCAACGAAAACGAAAAGATTCAGCTCTGCAAATTCTAAGAAATCGATTTGCAAGCGGGCAAATTACAGTTAAAGAATTTGAAGAAGCAAAACGACTTCTAACAAAAGAATCTGTCAAATAATTAAATATTTATTTATGAAAAAGAATCAAAATATTGATGAATATCTAGACTATCCTGCAAGTGATGATATCTATAATAAATCCTATGAAGAACAAAATATAGATCCTGAAGATATAACCAAGTTGAAAGAACCTGTTAAGAAAATAAAAGGTGGTGAAAATAATGAAAAGGATTTTGATGAAGATATTTCTGGAGATGATTTAGATGTTCCTGGTGGCGAGTTAGATGATGAAGATGAAGCCATTGGTAGTGAAGATGAAGAGAATAATTACTATAGCATCGGTGGTGATGAACACAATGATTTAGAGGAAGACAATGGAGATTGAATTATTATAAAAAGTATTTAATAAAAATCTAAAACAAATAAAATGAAAAAAATATTAATTGCACTGGACTATAATCCAACAGCACAAAAGGTTGCAGAAATTGGTTACTCTCTAGTGAAGGGATTTGATGTGGAAGTTACTTTGATGCACGTGATGGGAAATCCCGTATTCTATACATCAACAGTTTATGAACCAATTATGGGCTTTGGTGGCTATATTGATACTGATTTTTTAGAACCCAGAATTCTAGACGGATTAAAAAAAGCATCGTATAGCTTTCTTGAAAAATCTAAACACCATTTAGGTAATATAGCTATTAAAGTTTTAGTAACAGAGGGAGATACTGCTGAATCTATCATTACTACTGCAAAAGAAATGAAAGCAGATTTAGTGGTCGTAGGCTCTCATAGTAAACAATGGTTAGAAAAAATATTAATGGGGAGTGTAGCAGAAAAGATTCTGCACGAAAACGCATTTCCAGTTTTAGTGATTCCAACGAAAGAACAATAAAGTGGAATACAAAGACTATTATAAAATTTTAGGAGTTGATAAAAAAGCTTCACAAGATGACATTAAAAAAGCATATCGTGGTTTAGCAATAAAATATCATCCTGATAAAAATCCTGATAATAAAGATGCTGAAGATAAGTTTAAGCAAATTAATGAAGCCAATGAAGTTTTAAGCAATGTAGAAAAGAGAAAAAAGTATGATAAAATTGGTGCTAATTGGCAACAGTTTGAACAGAATAATCAACAAAAAAATAGCAACCCTTTTGGTGGTCAGCAAAACTTTTACGAGGGTTATGGCAACGAAAATCAGACAGACTTTTCTGATTTTTTTGAGCAATTCTTTGCAGGGAAAAACAGCAGTAAAGGCAATACTAGAAATGCTAGAGGGGGTGATTATGAAACTGAGATTGAAATTACTTTGGAAGAAGCTTATAAAGGAACAGAACGTATTATAAAATTAGAAAGTGGTAAGCTAAGAATTACAACAAAACCCGGTGCTTACAATGAACAACAGCTAGTAATTAAAGGCAAAGGAGCAAAGGGAAGTAGTGCAGAAAATAATGGTGATTTGTTTGTTCGTATTAAAGTAAAAACACATCCTCTATTCACCAGAAAAGGGAATGATTTATACGTTAATCAAAACATAGATTTATATACTGCTGTGCTTGGTGGAGAAATGATTGTTGATACTCTATCATCAAAACTAAAAATACAAATTTCTGCTGGCACCCATCAAGGTAAGTCAATAAGGCTTAAACAAAAAGGAATGCCACTGTATGAAAAGCCTAATATTTATGGAGATTTATACATTCAACTTCAAATTTTAATTCCTGATAAACTAACCGATAAGCAACGGGAACTGTTTGAACAAATTAAACTAATGACCTAATTTTTACATTGTATGAAAACACAATTTGCAAACCAATATCCTGCTAATCAATTTCAATTTTCTTCAATTCAGTTTGATGATAGGTACTATAATGCTCAACTAAAATATTCCCTGAGGCATTTGGCTTTTATGGGTAATGTTTCAAAAGAAACAACACTTGAAGCTTTAGAAAAAGCACTACAGATTTGTTGTCTTGCAGGTGTCAACACCAATCAACATTTTAAGAAGGTGTATATGTTTGATGAATATGCAGGTACAATGCATATAGATTGTTTGATGAGCAAAAATGGCTTCAACTTAATGTTGATGCAAATTTCAGAAATTAATGAAAAGCTAGCTATTTGGCTCTGGAAATTATCTGAAAAATAATCGAAATTTTAAAAAAGGTTGTGTGAATGATATAAGTAAATTCAATAGTTCTTTAATTTATGTAAGCTCGTTAAATTAAAGCTTTGCTTAAAAGAAGTAACCAATGAAGTTATTATTAAAAATACCTCACTAGCTAATGCAATACTTTACATTACTTCTTATACAAAAAAGCACAATTGCAAACTTCAACCGTTGTTCTAGCTGCCAGAGATTATGTGAAAGTATCAAAAGACTAGAACAAGAATTATGTAATTAAGGTTCGCAGCTTACAACAATAAATGGATTTACTGCTTGAAGAACAAATCAAAACTTTGTTTGAAACATAAGAGAAACAATTTGCTTTATTAAAACAAATTAATATAAAAATAAAAGTAAAAAAACTAGATAAATTCACTATCTCTATAATTATTAAACGTTCAAAATGTCAGCATTTTGAACGTTTTTTTTGTTTTATACTCCCGTTAATTATATAATGTGTGAATAATATAACATATCTCATTAGTTATGTAATGCTTATCAATATTGAATTTCACAACTTTGTACTACAAATTAATTCACAAAAATTATAAAAATGAAAAAGCTTATTTTAACAACATTAGTAACTATTAATTTACTAGGTAGTTGCATTGCACAATCGAAATCAAACAATAAAAATGATAAAAACAATCTTAAGTTGGGCTTTAAGGTAGGTGCCAATTACTCCAATGTTTTTGATTCTAAAGACCAACAGTTTCAGGCAGATTCAAAATTCGGGTTTGTAGTTGGTGGTTTTCTATCAATTCCATTTGCTGAATTTTTTGCATTTCAACCAGAAGTTTTATTCTCTCAAAAAGGATTTAAAGGAACGGGTAGCATTTTAGGTAGCCCTTATGAATTTACCAGAACAACAAGTTTTATCGACGTGCCTTTGTTGTTTGCAATTAAACCAAGTAAATACTTTACAGTGCTTGTTGGACCTCAATATTCGTATTTAATGACACAAAGAGATGAGTTCACAAGTTCCTTAACTAGTGGAGCTCAACAACAAGAATTCAATAACGATAACATACGCAAAAACATTTTAAGTGTATTAACTGGTTTTGATGTTACAGGGAAACAAATTGTATTTGGTGCTAGAGTTGGCTGGGATATTCAAAACAATAATGGGGATGGTACATCATCAACACCACGTTATAAAAATGTTTGGTATCAAGCAACTATTGGATTTGTACTATAAAAACATAAAAATTAAAACAAATATTATGACACCTAAAATAGGCATCGCCGAAAAAGATTTAAATAGAAGCATTGACTTGCTTGCAATAGTATTATCAGATGAGATGATGCTGTATATAAAAACAAGAAAGTTTCACTGGAATGTTTGTGGAGAAAGCTTTATGGAGCTACATAAATTATTTGAAAGTCAATACAAAGATTTGGAAGAGATAATTGATTTAGTTGCAGAACGTATAAGTAAACTAGGAGGCAAAACAATTGGCACAATGAAAGAGTTTACAAAACATTCAAGGCTTAAAGAAACGCCAGATAAGTATCCCAATCAAAAAGAAATGTTGAAAGAGTTACTAGATGATTATGAAACCATCATTATTCAATTAAGAAATGATATTGAACTAAGCAGCACTAAAAATAAAGATGCAGGTACAACAGATTTTTTAACAGGAATAATGCAAGACCATGAAACAACTGCTTGGGTTTTGAGAAGGTACTTAAATTAACAAAAGCTATGCAAAATAACCAAGACGTTAACGACAGCATTATTAAAACAACAACTGAAATTGGAGACAAATTTCCTGAATTGTCAAAGTTCATTGATGAAATGCCGCTTTTAATTCCAGACGAAAGTTCACCAGAAATAAATAGTGAAGTGCTAGAGGATTATCAATTATCGTTAAAAAGTCTGTTAACTAAATATTCTGCATCCCACCTTAAAACTAAAAATAAATAAAATGAAAACTAAACAACAAGTAGGAATATTTATGGATCATTCCACTGCACATATAATGGAATTTACTGTTGATCCAATTGAAACTACAACTATAGAATCTACGTTTACACACGATATAAAAGAGGATACTATAGGAAAGAGTGAACATTTAATGCACAATAAAGAACAACATCAACAAGCTGCATTTTATAAAAAAATTAGTGATGTAATAAAGCATTATGATGCTGTATTATTATTTGGCCCAACCGAGGCTAAAGTAGAATTATTTAATATTTTAAAGGCTGATAGTGCTTTTGTAAAAACAAATATCATAGTAAAACAAACGGATAAAATGAGCCAAAATCAACAACACGCTTTCGTTAAACAACATTTTGTTTTGCATAAAATAATGTAAGCATCACCTTTTACAAACCCAAAACTATTAAAATGAGTTCATCACAAATTGCAGGAATTATCGTTGGTGTAATCTTCACCATTTTTTTTATAATTCTATTTACCAAAAATCGTCTGAGAAATCATCATAATGATTTAAAAGAAGAAGTTTTGGAAGAAAGACTTCAAGAAGAGAGTTTTCAAAAAAATGAATAAAGAATTTTACAACAAATAACTCTGGCAAGAATCTTGGTTTTGGTTAAAGACTGCCTTTCTCAAGGCGTTTTTTTTTATTAATCTATTTTATTGGTTAATGTATAGATTTTAGATTGATTAATACAAATACAATTATCTATTGCTCTTGTATATAGAAAATATGTAAACTTTTATCATTTCAGTGTAATGATTGCCAATGCAACACGCTACACCTTTACATTATAAATTCACAACAATATTTCTTCACCTTTTAAACGCAATTTTATGAGCAACTTACTTTATTTAGTAGCTGTAATTCTTATTATTTTATGGGCAATTGGTTTTGTAGGTTACAATTTAGGGGGACTTATTCACGTATTATTAATCATTGCAATTATAGCAATAATACTAAGAATTATAAGAGGCAATAAGCCTGTATAAGATATACAAAAATCAATTCATCATCATTAAAAAAAACAAATTATGAGTGCAGGGAAAGTGTTATTAGGTGTATTAGCAGGCGTAGCCGCTGGTGCAGCATTGGGTATTTTATTTGCCCCAGACAAAGGTTCTAAAACCAGAAAAAAGTTGTACAAAAAAGGAACCGATTCTGTGGACGATTTAAAGGACACATTTGAAGATTTAGTAGATAGTTTGAATGAAAAATTTCAATCTACAAAAGAACAAATCGAAGAAATGTATAAAACCGGAAAAAGCAAAGCTGCAGATTTTAAAAAAGAGGTTAAAGCTGAATTGAGTTAGGAAACAGATTTTTAAAAACCTCCTACAATAAAATGAAATTATGGAAACAACACAAAATTCTATAGATGTTTTACTTGAGAAAGCTGAACAATATGGAAAAACGAGTTTGGAATTATTTAAACTAAAAGCAATAGAAAAAACAAGCAATACCATATCAAAGCTTGTAATTTATTGCATTGCAGCATCTGTTTTAATGATGTTTGCTATAGCTGCAAATATTGGCCTTGCTTTATGGCTTGGCGATTTATTAAATAAGACTTATTATGGATTTTTTTGTGTTGCTGGATTTTATTTTATTGTAGGATGTGTTTTGCTTTTTGTGATGAAAAATGCTATTAAAACAAAAGTTGGCAATTCAATAATTTTAAAAATGCTCAACTAAGATAAATGAATCAAATAAATTCCATAACCGATCTTAAAGCAGCGATTGATTTACTTGAAATAAAACAAGTAAACGAAAAACAATTGTTACGTGAACAAATAAAAATAACTGCAGAAAGTCTAAAGCCCGTTAACCTTGTTAAACATGCTTTAAGTGAACTAACAACTTCGCCTGAAATTAAAGAAAGTATGTTAAGCACAGTTATAGGTTTAGCAACGGGTTATTTATCTAAAAAAATTATTATAGGTTCAACACACAATCCAATCAAACAATTTCTGGGTTTTGTTTTACAACTTGGTGTAACTGGTGTTGCATCAAAAAATGCAGATGATATCAAATCTTTAGTAGGTGGATTAATTAGCAAAATTTTTAGGAAGAAAAGTTCAACATAGTAAATGAAAACAGAAACTAAATTACCTTTTTATGCAGCAGCCTCTTTAGTTTCAGTTGGACTATTTGCTTTTCTTGCGATATTGTTTCTTGCACAAAAAATTATTGTGCCCATTATTTATTCAACAATCATTGCAATTGTTTTGGGACCAGTTGTTAGTTTTTTTGTAAGAAGAGGAATTGGCAGAATTATGTCCATTACAATCACACTTTTTATAGTGATTATTACAACTATTGTCATTGCTGTTTTATTGTCAGCTCAAATGATGCAGTTTACAAATTCTTTTCCAAAACTGATAGAGCAGTTTCATTTTTTAATAGATCAATTATCTGTGTGGGTGTCTGGTCATTTCCATATTAGTCTTAACAATTTGAATGTATGGGTAGCAAAAAAGAATGCAGAAATTGCAAACGAAGCAAGCGTTTTTATTGCACAAACTATTATTAACACAGGAAGTTTACTAGTTGTAGTTATTTTAAGTTTAGTATATGTTTTTATGATACTATATTATCAACCACTATTACTAGAATTTATTCATAAAATATTCAAATCAAATAAGCTAACAGATATCAATGAAATGCTTATAGAAACTAGAACCATCATCAGAAGTTATCTTACAGGATTACTTTTAGAAGCAGCCATTATAGCAACATTAAATTCAACAACTTTACTAATTATTGGACTTGATTATGCAATATTGCTCGGCGTAATTAGTGCCATTTTAAATGTAATTCCTTTTATAGGTGGATTACTTGCAGTTTCATTACCAATGCTAATTGCAATTACAACAAAATCCCCAAGTTATGCATTCTTGGTTTTAGTTGCATACTTAGTAATTCAGTTTATAGACAACCACTACATCATTCCAAAAATAGTAGCATCACGCGTAAAATTAAATGCACTCATATCTGTAGTTGTTGTTTTAATTGGTGGGGCATTATGGGGAATTGCAGGAATGTTTTTATCTATTCCACTTACTGCAATTATTAAATTAATTTTCGATAGAATTGAAGCCCTAAAACCCTGGGGCTATTTATTAGGCGATACAATGCCAGCAATAATTACGATAAAATCTCCATTCAGAAAAAAGGTTACTACTAAACCAGTCCAACCAACAAAATAATATTACTTAGTTGGCCCTTTTTCATTTAAAGAAATTCAAAATAAAATCAATGAATGATGTAAGTTATTTATTTCATAATGTAATTTTTTGGCATTAAACAAAATCATTTTTGCACTACAAATCATTTCATTATTTCTAAAATAAACAACAATGTCAAACGAAACAAAATGGTCAATTGACCCATCTCACAGCGAAATTTCTTTTAAAGTAAGACACTTAATGATTGCTCAAGTTAGAGGTTCGTTTAAAACTTTTGATGCAAGTATTTATGTTACAGACAAAAATTTTGCAACAGCTGAAATTGATCTTTGGATTGATGCCTCATCTGTAACAACTGGCAACGAATCACGTGACGAACACTTAAAAGGAGCAGAGTTTTTTGATATAATTAATCACAAGCAAATTGGATTTACATCTAGCACTATTGAAAAAGCAGATGAAGATGGAAATCACACTTTATGGGGAGAATTAACCATTAAAGGAATTACCAAGAATGTTAAATTAAATGTAGTTTTTGGTGGCATTATGAATGATCCTTGGAGCAATGAAAAAGCTGGATTTAGCGTAACAGGAACTATCAATAGAAATGATTGGGGCCTTGCTTGGAATACAGTTTTAGAAACTGGTGCTATAATGGTGAGTGATGAAATAAAAATTTCTTGCGAAATAGAATTAACCAATAATGGTTCAAAAGATTTATCAATGCAATTGAATCCTGTTATTGAAGAAAGTATAGTTTTCTAAAGCAGAAAAGTATGAATCATACAATTATCAAACCCAATTATATAAAGGCTTTCAGCATTACAAGATTCATCTTTGCAAAGTAAAAATTCTTTCGCAATTTCAAACAATAAAAAATGAATACTACAGAAGTAAATGGAACCTGGAACGAGCAGAAAGGTAAGCTAAAACAAAAATTTGCTGCTTTAACAGATAATGACTTAATGTTTTTAGAGGGCAAAAAAGATGAAATGTTAGGTCGACTTCAAATAAAGCTTGGCAAAACAAAAGAGGAGTTACATAAAATTCTATCATCACTTTAATAGTCAACAATAAAATAAAAAAAATGAAAAAAACAATTTTAAAAGCTGTAGTAGCTACGGTAATTACAGCAACAAGTTTAATCAGTTGCACTTCATCTGAGCAAAAAGTAGAAAATGCAGAAAACAAAGTAACAGATGCAAAAGAGAATTTAAAAGAGGTAAAAAAGGATTCGGGTATTGCTGCACAAAAAATTGCTACAGAAAACGAATGGAAAATATTCAAGAACGATGCTGAAACAACGGTAAAAAACAATGAAATTCGTATAGCAGGCTTGAAAGATAAAATGAAAAATGCTGGAGCTGCAGCTATTGCAGCATATTCAAAAAAGATTGACGATATGGAAATGCAAAATCATAATCTAAAATTGAAAATTGAGAATTATGAAAAACATAATAGTGATTGGGAATCGTTTAAAACAGAATTCAATCACGATGT
Organism: Chitinophagaceae bacterium; assembly: GCA_049241265.1. GTDB lineage: Bacteria > Bacteroidota > Bacteroidia > Chitinophagales > Chitinophagaceae > CAIVPM01. Next base: position 16,152 of record JBMLRA010000189.1, on the reverse strand, counting down.
AAATGAACTTGGTCAAGCATTAAAAGATTTTACCATCAATAATAAAAAATAGTTGGAAAGTTTAGTTTTGGTTTATTAAGAAGGCGGGGTTTAATTACTCGGCCTTCTTTTATTTATATGAATGTCATATAAATAAAATGGAAAATACATATCACCAAATAGAAAGAATTTTTGAAAAAGTGACTTCTGTAATTGCCAATATTCTTGGCAGTTCTGTAACATTTATTGTTACATTTTTTACAGTATTTTATTGGTTTGCTAATAAACAATTTTATCAACAAGATATTCATCAATGCATTGGAGATGTTATTCTTGGAATTGCTTTTTTAAGCCTCTTTGCTATTCAAAAAAACTTTGACCGTTTTGCTAGTTCATTGCATTCAAAAGTGAACGAATTAGTAGCTTCTCACAAAACAGCTAATAACTCAGTAATTAATATTGAGGATAAAATAGAATACGAAATTATTGAACTATCGAAGGAGTATTTAGAATTAGCTGAGTTTGCAAGAAAACTAGTAGCCATACTGTGAATGATACAACTTTTAGATACAATACTGTAATTGCAAAGCACCTTCATCAAATCACCTTTGCATTTAACAATTTAAAAGACTAACAATGAAAAAATTATTACTTCTGATATGCATAGCATCTGCATTAAACTCGAATGCACAAACAGCAGACAAGAAATGGAATATTGGCGTTCACGCAGGATTAACACAATACAATGGAAGTATTGGAAATGATTTTTACAAAACAGATATGGGAACTTTTGGCGTTGGCGGAATTTCTATTTCAAGGTATCTGGGACAGCATTTTGCAGTTGATTTTATATCACACAAAGGACGTATAGGAGTTGAAAGACCAACGGCAATTTTTAGAAGTAGTTTTACATCTTTACTATTGAATGTAAGATACAATTTACTAAAAAGTAATGCAGCAGTAAATCCTTATTTATTTGTAGGTGGTGGCGGTATTCTGTTTGATAAAAATATTGATTTAGGTAAAGACAATGTTGCAAAAAAAATGGACTTTGCTGCACCTTCATTTGGTGCTGGTTTAAATATAAAAATGGGTCAGATTGTAACACTTAACTTTCAAGAAACATTTATACACTCAAACAATGATGCTAGAGATGGTGTAAGCTATGGCAAATCTAGAGATATGTATTTATTTCACACATTTGGTTTGACTTTTAATGTTGGAAAAAAGAAAGATGCCGATAAAGATGGTATATCAGATTATTTTGATAAATGCCCTAACACTCCAGCAGGTCTTGCAGTTGACAGAAAAGGATGTCCAATAGATAGAGATAATGATGGAGTAGCAGATTATTTAGATGCTTGCCCAGATATTGCTGGTTTAACAACTTTAAAGGGCTGTCCTGATAAAGATGGTGATGGCATTGCAGATAAAGATGATAGATGTCCAGATTTTGCTGGCAGCTTAGCTATGAATGGTTGTCCTGATAAAGACAATGATGGTATTGTTGATATCGACGATAGATGTGCAGAAATTGCTGGATTAAAAGAAATGAAAGGTTGTCCAGACACTGATAAAGACGGCGTTGCAGATATAGATGATAAATGCTCAAACACAAAATCAGGATATAAAGTAGATGTTAATGGATGTGCTTTAGATAATGATAAAGATGGTATTGTTAACGATGAAGATCGTTGCCCAAATGCTGCTGGTCCACAAAGTTTAAAAGGCTGTCCAGATACAGATGGTGATGGTGTTCCAGATATTGATGATCGTTGCCCAAGAATTAAAGGAACAATTGCAAATAAAGGCTGCCCAGAAATTGCTAAAGAAGACGTAATTAGAATTACAAGAATTGCAAGCAAAATTTTCTTTGAAAATAACAGCGATAAATTAAAAGTAGCTTCACTTGTTCAATTAGATGAATTAGCAGCAATATTAAATAGATATGAGGCTGCAAACTTAACAGTAGAAGGACATACAGACAATGTTGGTAAAGATGATTTCAATATGACTTTATCACAAAAAAGAACAGAATCTGTGAAAAATTATTTAGCGACAAAAGGTATTGATGAGGTTAGATTAACAGCAACTGGTTTTGGAGAAACAAAACCTATTGCAGATAATAAAAGTTCTCTTGGTCGTGCAAAAAATAGGAGAGTAGAATTAAGAACTTCATATTAATTTGAAAGTTTTCGAAGGTTGATTTTTGAAGAGCTGTCTCGCAAGGGGCAGCTTTTTTATTACCAAATCAAGCATTGTTTTATTTGTAATTAATTAATGTTATTTTAAAATCATATTCAAACTAAAATAATTCTACAACTTTTCAAAAGCATTGTGTAATAACAGCTATAACCAAAATAGCAACTTTACCAATGCTTAAAATTGCTTCATTTGTTTGCTTAATCCTCCTCAGCATTTTTACAAATTGTAAAAATGAAACTCAAAAAAAAAACAACATCACAGTGATATACTTTGACACTTTGCAATTAAACACTTTTTTGCAACAATATTCAATTGAAAAAAAACAGCAGGAAGAGATTAACGCATTTTATCAACAAAAAGATAATGCATTTGTTTGGCTGAATGATTCTGGGTTAAATGAATATGCAAAAAGTTTTATTGCACTATTAAGAAATGAAGATAGTTTACAAAAAACAAACAATGCAACAAGCAAACAAAAATTTCAAAAACTGTATACTACAATTTCTAGTAATACTAAATTTAATATTAAAGACAGTACTTCTAAAGCATTTGAATTTTTATTAACCACATTTTTTTTAGACTATGCACAACAAAATTGGGAGAGTATAAATGAAGATAAGATAAAAAATGCAGGATGGTATATTACAAAAAAAAATGTATCTCCAACACAACGCTTGAATTTATTTTTAAAAAATGATATTAGCAAAAATCCTTCCTATCTACCAGTGAATCGGCAATATGCACTGCTCAATAACAATTTAAAAAAATATATTGTCATTGAACACAATGGAGGTTGGAAAAATTGGACTAAATCAATTACAACTCTAAAAAAGGGAGACTCGAATGCAATTATTCCACTTATAAAGCAGCAATTTAGTTTGCAAGATGATTTAGTTAATAATGATAATAACAATATGTTTAATGATGCCCTAGAAACAGCTGTAAAAAAATTTCAAAGCAGATTTGGAATAAATGCTGACGGAATTATTGCAGGAAAAACTTTGACTGAGCTACGGGTTCCTATCCATCAACGAATTGAACAAATACTCATTAATATTGAACGAAGCAAATGGATGCCTATTGAACAACAAGGAGATTATTTAGCAGTAAATATTCCTGATTTTAAATTATTAGTGTACAATAATAATAATCTTGAATGGAGCTGCAATGTAGTGGTAGGTAAATCACAAATTTCTAGCAATACAATCATTTTTAACGATTCTTTAGAAAACATCGTATTTAGTCCTTATTGGAATTTACCATCTAGTATTATGTTTAAAGAAACTTTACCAGCAATGAGTAGAAACGGAAAATACTTAAACAATCATAATATGGAAATTATTAATAATAATGAACAGGTTATTGCTCAATCACAAATAAAGCAAAGCGAGTTAGGTAAAAATTTTCCATATATGATACGTCAAAAGCCAGGAAAAAATAATGCATTAGGTTTAGTGAAATTTTTATTCCCTAATAATTATAACATTTATATGCACGATACACCTGAGAAATCTCTATTTGAAGAATCTAACAGAATGTTTAGCCATGGCTGTATTAGAGTAAAAGAGCCTGTAAAGCTTGCAAAATTTTTATTGAGAAAAGATACAATTTGGACTGATGAAAAAATTGCAAATGCAATGAATGGTGAAAAAGAAATTTATGTAAAAATGAAGAACAAAGTGCCTGTATATATTGCCTACTTTACCGTCTGGGTAGATAGAGCAGGAAACTTAAATTTTAGAGATGACATTTATCATCACGATATTAAAATGAAACAACTCTTATTTTAATTTAATCAACTCTTAAGTCATTTTATGCTACATTACACCCAACATATAAATTGTGGTATCATTTATGTGTTATGAATTGTATGCATAAAACTTCTCAATATATTATCATAGTCTTTCTAGTATTGATTTTGTTATTCAGCACAAAAGCCAAAAATAGTTGTTACAACAAAACAATTGTTTTAAAACAAACTTGTTTGTACGATGAGTTACAACTAGCTACATTAGGCTTAAGTAAACCCATTTTTGAAAAAGCAATTGCAGAATGGGATATTTTATCTGCAAGAGAACATATAGAGAAAACTAATATTTTATCTATTGCAGATTTATCACAATCTTCAAAAGCAAAAAGACTGTATGTAATGGACATTAAAAATAAAAGAATATTGTTTAATACTTATGTAGCCCATGGCAGAAATTCTGGAGATGAGTTTGCAACATCATTTTCAAACAAAGAAAATTCATATCAATCAAGTTTAGGTTTTTATATTACTGCCAATACATATCAGGGAGCACATGGATTATCATTAAAATTAAAAGGTATTGAAAAGGGTATAAATGATATTGCAGAAACTAGAGGTATTGTAGTGCACGGTGCATCTTATGTAAGCGAATCTTTTATTAATAATTTTGGAAGATTGGGTCGCAGCCAAGGCTGTCCAGCAGTGCCAATAGAACTTTGCACACCCATCATAAATTCTATAAAAGGCGGTTCTTGTTTTTATATGTTTTATCCCGATAAAAATTACTTTAAGAAAACTGCACTGATTTAATTTCATATATGAAATATATTTTCCCTATCACTAGACAGCAAATATTCATATGATAATGATATAAGTAACTAATAAAGTTGTGTAATGATTGCTATCATTAGCAAACCAACTTGTATCAAAACACTATTTTATATATCAACCTGTGAAACAAAAAATCATTTCAATTTATCAATTCGCAAAACAAGTTATTGATGAATTTAGTAACGATAACGCTTTAAAATATAGTGCGTCACTTTCTTACTACACTATATTTTCAATTGCACCTTTATTGATTATAATTATTTCAATTTGTGATGTATTGTTTAACAAAGAAGCAATGCAAGGGAAAATTTATGGAGAAATAAAAAATCTTGTTGGTAGCGACGCTGCCCTACAAATTCAAACAACAATTCAAAATGTGCATCTGTCAAACGATTCTTGGGTAGCAACTATCATTGGCGTTGTTACACTGATACTTGGTGCAACAGGAGTTTTTGGAGAAATTCAAGATTCTCTCAATAGAATTTGGGGTTTGAAAGTGAAGCCCACAAGCGGCTGGTTTAAATTAGTAATTAATCGTTTGCTATCCTTCTCTTTAATTTTAAGTTTGGGCTTTGTATTTATGGTTTCATTAGCATTAAATGCAATTGTACTTGCAATTGGCAGTAGAATTAACAACTTATTTTCAGGAAGCATTTATAATTTTATTCCTCTCATTGAAAACATACTTTCATTGGGTATTACCACAATAATTTTTGCATCGATATTTAAAATTTTACCTGATGCAAAAATTAAATGGAAAGATGTAATAGTGGGTGCATTATTTACTGCAATGCTATTTGTTTTGGGCAAATTTTTAATTGGATATTATTTATCTACAAGTAAGTTAAACACAATGTATGGTGCTGCTGGCTCTATTATTATCATTCTTTCTTGGACATATTACAGCTCTGCAATTTTATATATGGGTGCAGAGTTTACAAAGGTTTATGCCTTGCGATATCATAGAAGAATTGCACCAAACAATTATTCTGAATGGATACAAATTGAGGAAATACATAAAGAAAATATAGTCTCCTCTGTTGAAAAAAAATAATATGTTAACATATCACAACAGATATCATTTCAAGAACTCAATGTGTGAAATATGTAATCAATTTCAATAGTTGTATAATATTATAACACTATAGAATTATCAACTTTGTAATCAATATTTTTCAAATTAAATATTGATTACAAAAAATGAAAACAACAAAAATTTTATTAGTAAGTATGCTATTCATTAGCATTATTTCTGTTAGCTGTAAATCGTGGAGTAAATCTCAAAAGGGAACTGCAATTGGTGTAGCTGGTGGTGGTGCAGTTGGTGCAGTAATTGGCAAAGTAGCTGGCAACACAGCACTAGGTGCTATAATAGGTGCAACTGTTGGTGGCGTTACTGGTGCTATTATTGGACATAAAATGGATAAGCAAGCAGAAGAAATGCAAAAGAATATTCCTGATGCAAAAGTTATAAGAGTGGGCGAAGGAATTGTTATAGAATTTAATAGTAAAATTTTATTTGGCTTTGATCAATCAAGTCTTTCTATAAATGCTCAAAGCAATTTAGACCAATTAGTAACAGTGCTTCAAAAATATCCAGATACTAATATTGAAGGTCAAGGACATACAGACAATACAGGTTCAGCATCATACAATAAAACTTTATCTGAACGTAGAGCCGCTGCTGTTTCAAACTATCTATCTCACAATGGTATTGCTGCTTCAAGACTTACAGTTAAAGGGTTTGGAGAAACTGCTCCTAAATATGACAATAGTACAGAAGATGGACAAGCACAAAATCGTAGGGTTGAATTTTTAGTTACTGCCAACGAAAAAATGATAGCTGAAGCTAATAAAGAAGCTGGAAAATAGTGGTTGCAATTACCTCTTCATCATTTTCCATTAACTATTAAAAAAATGAACATAAAAAGAATTTTTGGAGCATTACTTACAGCACTAGGAATAGCAGGGCTTATTTATACAGCTATTCTGTTTGTTAATAGTTCATCTAATGGAGAGCGTAATATCAAAGCTTTGATTACTTATGGAATACTTGGTTTATTATTTTTTATTGCTGGTATTAATCTGGTTAGAACAACAAAAGATGAATCATAAAATTCTCTCGAAAGCTTAAAAAAAGTTATGGAAAATAAAATAATTGAACCAACAAATAAACGCCCAGAAGGGAGTCATATTATTGATGCAAACCTTGTAAAGATTGATATTCCAGTTCTTATTAATCAAATAAAAAATGAAACATCTTGGGCCGAGTCTGATAGAAATGCCGTCACAATTTTTAAAACAAATGGATTAAGTATTGTGCTAATTGCACTGCAAAAAAATGCAACAATACCAAAGTGTCAAGCTAGTAGCTTAATTACTATTCAAGTGTTTGATGGAGAAATTAAATTTAGCACAGATGAAGAATCTGTAAACTTAACTACCGGTCAGGTATTGGCGTTGCATTGTGCAATATCACATAGTATATTGGCAATAGAAGAAACTGTTTTCTTATTAACAGTTTCAGCCACAAAAAAACAATTCACGGATTAATTGATTTAAATCTTGCTTACGTATTTAAAAAATATTTTTACAGATGCTGGTAGTATTTCTGAGTTTGCTATTAGGTTTTTTAAAGAGGTTTTTGTACCTCCTTACGAAGTTAAAGAATTCATAAAACAATGCTATTATATTGGGTATAAATCTTTGCCACTAGTAGCTATAACTGGTTTTATAATGGGGCTTGTATTAACACTGCAATCTCGCCCTACACTAGCAGAATTTGGTGCAGAATCTTGGCTACCAGGAATGGTAGCCCTTTCAATAATTAAAGAGATAGCACCAGTAGTAACAGCACTAATTTGTGCAGGGAAAATAGCATCAGGTATTGGTGCAGAGTTAGGCTCAATGAAGGTTACAGAGCAAATTGATGCAATGGAAGTATCAGCAATTAATCCTTATAACTATTTAGTTGTTACAAGAATTCTGGCAACAACATTAATGGTTCCTCTGTTAGTTGTATTTGCAGATGCTGTGGGTATTTTAGGTGGATATATTGGCAGCAATTTTCATACAGACATTAGCCTTTCTAGATATATAGCAAAGATTTTTGAATCCTTGGAGTTTATTGATTTAATACCCGCAACTATCAAAACTTTTTTCTTTGGTTTTTTTATTGGGCTGATTGGTTGTTATAAAGGGTTTAATGCAGCAAATGGAACAGAAAGTGTTGGCAAAGCTGCCAATGCTGCTGTGGTTGTAGCTTCATTAACCATTTTTATTATTGATATGTTGGCAGTGCAACTGACCGATCTTTTTTTCTAAATACAAAATGACAACACAAGATTCAAATAAAGAAAACATAAGCTCAGATATTGTTGTGGCAATAAAAGATTTAAGTAAATCTTTTGGTGAAAATGTTGTGTTATCTGGTTTAAATCTTACTGTAAAAAAAGGAGAAAATCTTGTGGTACTAGGCAAGTCAGGTTCTGGCAAATCAATTACCATAAAATGCTTGGTGAGATTAATTGATGCAGATAAGGGAGAGATAAAAATATTTGATACAGATATTACTAAATTAAACAATGAAGAGCTCAATAAAATTAGAGTTAGAATTGGATTTCTATTTCAAAATTCAGCTTTGTATGATTCAATGACAGTAGGTGAAAATTTATTGTTTCCTCTTAAAAGACATCAAAAAAAAATGACTATCGATGATTTAGATGCAACTGTTATAGCTGTATTAGAAAGTGTTGGTTTAAAAGATGCTATTGATAAAATGCCATCTGAATTATCTGGTGGAATGAGAAAAAGAATTGGTCTAGCACGTACACTTATTTTAAAACCAGAATTAATGCTATATGATGAGCCAACAACTGGATTAGACACAATTACATCAAGAGAAATTAGCGAATTGATACTTGCTATTCAAAAGAAAAACAAAACCACATCTATCATCATCACACACGATATGGCTTGTGCAAAGTTAACCAGCGATAGAATTGTTATTTTGAAAGATGGAACTATTAATGCCGAAGGAACCTATGAAGAATTAGAAAAAAGTAAAGATGAATGGGTTCGTTCTTTTTTCATTTAATCACATAATAAAAAATATAAAATGAGTAAGGAATCGGGCTCTATGCAAAAACTAGGAATGTTTGTAATAATAGGCTTAGTACTTTTTACTGTAACTATCTATTTTATTGGCAAACAAAAAAACTTATTTGGTTCAACCTTTCATTTAAAATCAAGTTTCAAAACAGTAAGTGGATTAAAAGTTGGCAATAATGTACGTTTTTCTGGCATCAACATAGGTACAGTAGATGAAATTGAATTATTGTCAGACACCTCTGTAATTGTTAGTTTATTAATAAAAAAAGAAGTGCAAAAATTTATTAAAACAGATGCTACTTCAAGCATTGGTTCAGATGGTTTAATGGGCGATAAAGTGCTAACTATTTCTTCTGGAACAAGTACAAAAGGTGAAGTAAAAGATAATGCAACTATTGCCTCAAAAAATGCCATTGAAATGGAGGATTTAATGCAAAGTGTAAAAGGCAGTATTGATAATGTTGGTGTTATTACAAAACAACTTGCTATGTTTAGCAGTAAAATAAATAATGGTAATGGAGCTCTATCAAAATTGATTAGTGATGAAGGTTTTTCAAACAGTTTGAAAGGTACACTGGTAAATCTTGAAAAAAGTTCTAATGAATTTGCAAAGTTTACTAGCAAGATGAATGATGGAAAAGGTGCTTTATCAAAACTAGTAAGTGATGAAAAATTTGGCAATAAATTAGACTCTACAATGACCAATTTGCAAACAGGAACCAAGGGTTTAAATGAAACTATAGAAGCTGCACAACATAACTTTTTACTAAAAGGGTTTTTTAATAAGAAGAAAAAAGCCGAAGCTAAGAAGAAAGAAGAGGCTGCAAAAAATTTAGAAGAAGAAAAACAAAAGAAGAAAGAATAAACCTTTCAACATAAGATTCAATACTGACCCCAAATTATAAAAACCCCTTCTCTAGTATTTAAGCCTATATTCACAAAATACAGGATGCTTTAGTTATCAAAGAGTGTTCGTTATAATTTTCAAATGCAAAACCACTGCGAAAATGAAACCAACACCTCTACCCATCAATCGGAAAACATTTTAAAAAAAAAAATCTACGAAAAAAGTTACTAAAAGAAAGGCTGTTACAAAAGAAATACAAACAAAAAAAACATCTACTCCACCCAAAAACAATGATGCATTAAACTTATTTACTGTTGTTGCTATTGGTGCATCAGCAGGTGGGTTAGAAGCCATTACACAATTGCTGCAAAGTCTTTCACCAACTACAGGTATGGCATTTATTTATGTGCAACATCTGAGTCCCGATCATAAAAGTATATTAAGTGAACTGCTTTCTAAGACCACAAAAATGAAAGTGCAGGACATAGAAGATATGGAGAAGATGGAGCCCAATAATGTGTATGTAATACCCTACAACAAAGCAATTGAAGTAACAGATGGTCACATAAAATTATTACCACGTCCTTCAAAATCTTACATTCTTTCTATTGATATTTTATTTTCTTCTTTAGCCGAAACGCATAAAGAAAATGTGATTGGCATTGTGCTTTCTGGCAGTGCAAATGATGGCACACAAGGATTAAAAGAAATTAAAACTGCTGGCGGAATCACTTTTGCACAAGATGATTCTGCAAAATATAGTAGTATGCCAAAGTCTGCTATTGCAGCTGGCGTAGTTGATTTTATTTTATCACCAAAAGAAATAGGTAAAAAAATAAATTGGATGAGCAAGCATCCATTCATCAAAAGAAATGGCGTTAAAAATTTAGCCGAAGATGAAATTGACAATAACAATCTTGACCTAAAATTTATACTGCAATATTTATACAAAAAAAAGAATGTTGATTTTAGTTATTATAAAATGAACACCATTAAACGTAGAATTTTGCGAAGAATGGTAATTCATAAAATTGCTACTTTAAAACAATATGCTAAATATCTTGAAGAAGAAGGGAATGAAGTGAATTTATTATATGAAGATTTACTCATTAACGTTACCGAATTTTTTAGAGACCCCGAAGCTTTTTTATTGTTAAAGAAAACAGTATTGCCTCGATTACTAAAAAATAAAATACAAGGTGAAGCATTGCGTATTTGGGTTGCAGCTTGTGCTACAGGCGAAGAAGTGTATTCTATTGCAATGCTATTATTTGAACTACAGGATAATAAAATTAAACCAATTCCTTTTCAAATTTTTGCTTCCGATTTAAGCGAAGAAGCGATTGCAGAAGCAAGAATTGGTGAGTATTCTATTGAACAACTTAAAAATGTTTCGCCTAAACGACTGCAACGTTTTTTTACCAAAGTAAAAGATAAATATCGTGTTTCTAAATCGCTGCGAGATGTGTGCATTTTTGCTCCACACAATATTTTAAGCGATCCTCCTTTTTCAAGAATGGATTTAATTAGTTGTCGTAACCTATTAATTTATCTTGAACCGCCTGCTCAGAAAAAAGCCCTTGCTACTTTTCATTATGCACTTAACGATAATGGTTGTTTGATGTTGGGAAAATCAGAAACCATTGGTGCATCAGCTAATTTATTTACCACATCCATTAATAATAAATGTAAAATTTATACCCGAAAAAATAGTTCAGTTACTAACAGATTAACTGATATTACACCTCGTATTCTTCAAGAAAAATCTATTCAAAAAAGTATCAATACAATTCCTAAAAAATTCTCAGCATCAACGAATGGCAATCTCAGTAATGCTTTCGATGCTTTTTTACTTGCTCAATATATGCCAGCAAGTGTGGTAATTAATACAGATTTAGAGATTTTGCAATTCAGAGGTGCAACAGCTTTGTATCTTCAAAATGCTTCGGGCAAAGCGAGTTTGAATGTTTTAAAAATGGCTCATATTGAAATTAAGTTTGAACTTCGTAATGCTATACATCACGCCATTAAAACAAAAACAACTGTTCGCAAAACAGGCATTGAGATGAATAGAGATAAGCCTGAAAATTTGTTAAGAATAGTTAACCTAGAAGTATCACCATTGAAAATAGAAGGCGAAGATGATTTATTGGTAATTGTTTTTACTGCAGAGCAACAAAAAGAATCATTAGAACTACATTCTAAAAATAGCAATTCACTTGCAAAAAATAGAAGAATAAAAAAATTAGAAGAAGAAATTGCAGCTGCTCGTTTTGATATGGCTTCTATTACACAAGACCAAGAAGCTGCTAACGAAGAACTGCAAAGTGCCAATGAAGAAATTGTGTCGAGCAATGAAGAATTGCAAAGTTTGAATGAAGAATTAGAAACATCAAAAGAAGAAATAGAATCTACCAATGAAGAGTTGATAACAACCAATCACGAGTTGCAAACACGTATTCAACAAGTAGAAGAATTATATGATTACAATCAAATTATTTTGGATACTATTCACGAACCAATGCTGATTTTGGATAAAAATATTCGAATCAAATCCGCCAATAAATCTTTTTGCAAAACCTTTCATGTTTCAGAAGAAGAAAGTATTGGCATATCCTTATATAAACTGGGAAATAATCAATGGAACATTCCACAACTGCGTGAATTAATAGAAGAAATTGTTCCCAAAAACAATTGCTTTTCCAACTTTGAGGTAAAGCATACATTCCCTGTTATTGGTACAAAAATAATGTTGCTAAATGCCCATCGCATTGTTCAAAAAAGTAATAATGAAGAGTTAATTGTGTTATCAATTATTGATATTACTTACACCAGAAAATTAGCTCTTGAACTGCAAACAAAAGAAAAGAAAGCATTAGAAGTAGCATTAGAGAATGTGAAAAAAGAAAAAGAAATTTTTAAAAAAACAGGGGATCATTTTAGGCAATTAATTAAAGGGTTGCCGGCTGCAGTTTATTCTTGCGATGCAAAAGGATTCATCAATTTTTATAACGATGCAGCAATAGAAGTTTGGGGTCGTAAACCTAAAATTGGTAAAGAGTTGTATTCGGGTTCATATAAAATGTTTAACATTAATGGCAAATCTTTAGCAGCAAACGAGTCACCAATGGCAATCGTTTTAAAAGAGGGTCGTGCTATTATGGGTGGAGAATTGATTATTGAAAGACCCAATGGTAGCCAAAGACACGTATTAATACATCCACAACCAGAGTTTGGATTAAATGGCGAAATTATTGGGGCAATTAATATGGGCATTGATATTACCGATGCTGTGATAGCAAAAAATGAACTTTTAAAAGCAAAAAGTAATGCAGAACATAAAACACAAATTGCTGAAGATGCAGTAAAAGCAAAGCAACAATTTTTGAGCAATATGAGCCATGAAATTCGCACGCCAATGAATGCCATTATTGGTTTTACGAACGTGTTATTAAAAACAACATTGGATGATTCTCAAAAAGAATACTTAAATGCCATTAAAATTTCTGGTGATGCTTTAATCGTTTTAATCAATGATATTTTAGA
>JBMLRA010000189.1:0-2784 GCA_049241265.1 Chitinophagaceae bacterium | reverse complement strand
ATGCCATTAAAATTTCTGGTGATGCTTTAATCGTTTTAATCAATGATATTTTAGATCTTGCTAAGGTGAATTCTGGCAAAATGACATTCGAGCAAACAGAGTTCGATTTGCATTATTCCATTACTACCATTCTTCAATTATTTAATCAAAAAGTGAAGGAGAATAATGTTGAATTGGTTAGTGAATACGATAAAAAAATTCCTGCTATTTTACTAGGTGATCCACTTCGTTTACGCCAAATATTGTTAAATCTTTTAAGCAATGCTGTAAAGTTTACTAAAGAAGGTACCATAACAATTTGTGTTAAAATTGTAAATGAGGATGCTGAAAAAATAACGATAGAATTTTCGCTCTGTGATACTGGAATTGGTATTCCTGCTAATAAATTAAAAAACATATTTAATAGCTTTGAGCAAGCTTCACAAGAAACATCACGTTCTTATGGAGGCTCTGGTTTAGGGCTTGCCATAGTAAAACAATTGGTGGAATTACAAGGTGGCAATATTGAAGTAACAAGTAAAGTAGGTAAAGGCTCAACCTTTGTATTTACCCTTAATTTTTTGAAAGTAAATGCTATGGTCATTAAGCAAGCAGAGCAAGATCAAAAATTGAATCAAGATGAAACTGCTATCAAGCCATTAAACAAGACCATCAAAAAAGTATTAGTGGTAGAAGATGTTGCTTTAAATCAATTACTAATCAAAATTATTTTATTGGATTTTGGATTTGATTTTGATATTGCTGAGAATGGCAAAATAGCCATTGAACTATTACAAAAAAACAACTATGATATTGTTTTAATGGACTTGCAAATGCCCGAAATGGATGGCTTTGAAACCACCGATTATATTAGAAATAAAATGGAATCTACCATACCCATAATTGCCCTTACCGCAGATGTTACTACTTTTGATTTATCAAAATGTACTGCCATTGGAATGAACGATTATATTTCGAAACCTATTGATGAAAAGCTATTATATAGCAAGATTGTGAAGTATGTTTAGTAGGGTTGGATGATTGCTTTGGTGTAAGTAAGTATGTTCACTTCTAAGGGTTTAAAAACCTTGTGAGTACGTAATAACTTTTGTTATAAAAAGCTTATAACAAAAATATATTACCCACTCTTTGGCTATGTATGAATACGACAATTCTTTTCAATAATTACGTAAAATAATAAACATTAATTGGTTTCATCTTTGCAATGTTGCAACCACTCAGTTACTGCATTAATTATTTCAATAATCAAACTTCCATTAGTATAGTATCGATAAAATAAAAAATTAAAATGATACAAGAACTAAAGATTTGTGATTATAGAATTTACTCGATAGAATAGCATATTTTAAAACACTTCATCATTAATTATCACAATAAAAAATAAATAAAATGAAAATATTAATTGTATTAACATCTCACAGTGCATTGGGAGATACTGGCGAAAAAACAGGTTTTTGGATAGAAGAATTTGCAACACCTTATTATGTGTTAGCAGATGCAGGAGCTACTATTAGTATTGCATCTCCCAAAGGTGGACAACCACCTGTAGATCCTAAAAGTGAAGTGCCTGATGCACAAACAGCTTCTACAAAAAGATTTTTTAAAGACATTGATTTGATTGATAAAGTAGCTTATTCTTTAAAACTTAGCGAAATCAAGTTTGAAGATTATGATGCTGTGTTTTATCCTGGTGGTCATGGTCCTTTGTGGGATTTAGCAACAGATAAAGACTCTATTAAATTGATAGAAGATTTTTACAATAACCAAAAACCGATTGCATTTGTGTGTCACGCACCTGCAGCATTAATTAATGTAAAAGCAGAAAACGGACAACCTCTTGTAAAAGGAAAACACCTTACCAGTTTTTCAAATGATGAAGAAGAAGGTGTTAAACTAACCAAAGTAGTTCCATTTTTATTAGAAGATGAACTTGTTAAAAATGGAGCACATTACAGCAAGGGTAGTGATTGGTCATCTTACGTAAAACAAGATGGTTTATTAATTACTGGGCAAAATCCTGCCTCTTCTGAAGCTGTTGCTACACTACTTTTGAACACACTTAAAGGAAAAAAGTAAGAATGAAAGTCTTTATCATCATAGCTATTATACTTGTTGTTATATTCATTATATTCCAAATCTATACTACAATGTCTATCAACAAAACAGAAACGCAGGCATACAATGTAATCAAAGTGGAAGAAAATTTTGAAGTTAGGTATTACCCTGCTGCAACAATGGCAATGATTTCAACTAGTTCAACATCTTATAAAGATTTAGGAAGTTCGGGATTTAGTAAATTAGCAAAATATATTTTTGGAGGTAACAGTGATAAGAAACAAATAGCAATGACATCACCAGTGCATATGGATATTGGAGATAGCAATTCCACTATGGCATTTGTACTTCCATCAGTTTATAACGAAACTAATTTACCCAAACCCAACGATTCTAGTATCGCTATTAAAACATCAGCACCAGAATATGTTGCTGCAATAAAATTTGGTGGCTTTGCAGATGATGCAAGTATTGGTAAATATAAAATGTTACTACAGCAGCATTACAAGCAAAAGGCATATCCTACTATGGCAACTTTAGGTTCTTAGGTTATAATCCTCCATTTCAATTTTTTGGCAGAAGGAATGAAGTGATTGTAGCACTTAACTGGGATTTGAATTAAAATGAAGAATTGAATTAGTCAAATTAAAAATATAAAAAATGTCAATTACAAATGCACTTCACTGGCGTTATGCCACTAAAAGAATGAATGGAGCCAAAATTCCAAAA
>JBMLRA010000188.1:0-4424 GCA_049241265.1 Chitinophagaceae bacterium | reverse complement strand
CTAAAGCAACTACAATTGGGGTGTAAATTTTTGCAAATTTTCGGATAAATAATTCTGTTGGTGCTTTTTGTGCAGTAGCATTTTGGACTAATTCTAAAATTTTTGATAGTTTGCTATCGGTGTAAGCTGTGGTTACTTTAATTTGTGCTACTGAGGTTAGATTTATCATTCCTGCCAATACTGTTTCGCCCTTTGCTTTAGTGTCTGGTTTACTTTCGCCTGTAAGCGTTGCTGTGTTGAATGAAGCCGTTTCTGAAATTAATTCTCCATCTAAACCTAATTTTTCACCTGGTTTAAGTTGAATTATATTGCCAATTTGTACATTTTCTGCCCTAACTGTTATCGCTTGATTGTTTTCTAAAATAGTTACTTCATCAGGTCGCTGGTCGAGCAAAGTTTTGATATTGGCTTTGGCTCTTTTTACTGCTAAAGTTTGAAACACTTCGCCAACTGCATAAAATAACATTACTGCTACGCCTTCGGGATATTCGCCTATTGCAAATGCTCCGATAGTTGCAATACTCATTAGCAAAAATTCAGAGAATATTTCTCCTTTTCCAATGCTTGTAAATGCTTCTTTGACTACTGGAAAGCCAACTGGAATGTAAGCAACTACATACCAAATAATTCTTACCCAACCTGTAAACCACGATTGTGGAAAATAATTATCAAATGCAATAGCAATAAGTAATAAACATAGTGAAGTCATTGCTGGTAAAAACATTTTTACAACACTGTCATTGCAATTAGAATGGTGGTTTTCGTTTTGATTTGAGTATTCATTGTGGTTATGGTCAACGTTTTTTGAATGTTCACTTTTCAACAATGCTGGAACACCTGAATTAGTATATATTTTTTCTTGCTGTGAGCAACAAAGCTGTTTGCCTTTTGCATCGTAGGTATGTTTATGTTCCATAATTAAATAAGTCTTCTTGTTTTAAGTTTATAATTGATATATTCTTGTCTGTGTTGTTTTTCTAAGAAATCTTCTTCTAAGCGAATTTGTATTTGAATTATAAAATAAGTGGTTATCAATAAGCAAAAGGATAATGCTGTAGGCACTATCATAAATAGACCCAAAATACTTATTATCATTCCTAAAAAAATAGGATTTCGGCTGATTGAAAAAACACCTTTAATTACTAATTCAGTTTTATTTTTTTCATCAATGCCAATACGCCAACTATTACTCATTTGATATTGTGCAATACCTATCCATATTAAAGAAATATGAATTAGAATTAAACCAATTATTTTGAAAGCATTAGAACTGAGATAAGAAATAGGGATGGTGTAGTAATAAAGTTTATCTGAAAATGAAAAACATAAAACTGCTACAAATAGAAATGCAATAAGTAGTTTCATCACAAATCCAATATAATCGTGGGCATTATCAGTCTTTCCAAATGTTATTGGATTTATTCCTATTTTTTTGAAAGTACGGTAAGTAGGCACTACAAATGCTATCAATAAGTAAAGCAACAAGTATGCTGGTAAGTAAATTTTAAGCCAATTCATTATTTATAAATTTAATCTTCGTGTTCGCCTGTGTTTGATAATTTAGCATTGATAAAAAATGCACCTTTAGTTACGATTACTGCATCTTTTGGTATATCATTTACAAATGTGATTGCTGTATAACCCATATTGGAAACACCTTTTACAATTTCAATTTTTTCAAAATTGGTGGTGTTTTTTGGCTCTTCTTCCTTGCCTTTTTCTGCTTCCTTATGGTCGTGTCCTTCTTCGCCTTCTTCGTGGTGTTCTTCAGGTTCTTTGTTTGTCTTTAAAAAAATGTAATACTTACCATCTGCTTCTACAATAGCTTCGGTAGGAACGGCTGGTGAAGTAACATTGCTTAGACTAACTATGGCTGTAATATTCATACCATCAATTAATCCTGTTTTATTGCCTTTTACAGTACAATGTACTGGTATAGTTTTGCTATCACTTTCAAAAGCTGTACCGATACTATAAACTACTGCATCGTATTCCGTTGTTGGATTGTTAGTTAAGGTAAAATGAATAGTTTGTCCAACTTTTAGCATTGGTAGGTCTTTTTCAAATACATTGAGATCTAAATGCAAACTGCCATTATCTACTATTTCGGCTACAGGCGAAGATACATCTACATACGAGCCGATTTTAGCAAAAACATTACTTACAGTACCACTTATAGGACTTGAAACCAACAACATAGATTGTAAATTACCGTTGCTTACATTATTAGGGTTAATCCCCATTAGTTGAATTTGTTGCTGTAATGAAGCTCTACGAGTTCGCAAACTATTCAAATCGGCTGTGGCACTTTGTAAGTTTTTCTTTGCTCCTGCATTTCCTTCGTTCAATTCTTTTTGCCTTGCAACTTCTTGTTCTGCAAAAGTAATTTTACTGCCTGTACTTAAATATTCTTCTTGTAGCTGTATAAATTGGGGATTGGCAATAGTAGCAATTGTTTGCCCTTTTTTTACAAAAGAACCTATTTGTACATTCAAAGTTTTAATTACACCACCATATAAAGAAGTAGCATTTGCCTTGTTGTTGTTTGGTACTTTTAAATTACCATTTGCTTTTATAGTTGCCGTTAGTTCTTTGTTTTCAATATTACCAAAGGTAATTCCCACTGTTTTAATTTGTTCAGCAGTAAGGGAAGCAATAGTGGCTGGGGCTTCTTCGTGGGGTTCTTCTTTTTTGGCTTCTGTTTTTGTTTCAGTCGTGCCGTGATTATGACCATCGCCTTCTTTATGATTGCTACAGGCAGATAACAATAAAGTAAGAATTATTGTTACAGAAATTATTTTATTTATTTGAAATTTCATTTGAAATATTATTTATTGATTATTGAATTTATATTGATTACTGTTTGGTTTATTTGCTGAATGGATTGCAAATAATTTAATTGTATATCGGTAGCTGTTTGTAAAGCGTACAAATATTCTACATAACTTACATCTCCTGTACGATAGCCTAATTGTGCTGATTTTACAATTTCTTCTGCATTTGGTAAAGCATTGGATTTGTAGTAATTGTATTGCTTTACATCTTGCTCATATTGTGTCATCGTATTTTGCAGTTGTGATTGCAGTTGTTTTTTTTCATATTCTGCTTGTTGTGCTAAACTTTGCTTTTGATATTCTAAGCTCTTAATTCTTGCTTTTGTTGCTCCGTAAGTTAAAGGAATAGCAATACCAATATTTACAACACTAAATCTATTGCCTGCACCAAAATATTTATCTGCACCATTAATAGTTTGAAAACCAATTAAGGATTGATTGGAATAGCCAATTTTAAAATCGGGTAAGCCTTGTGCCTTTTCTACTTTTTTTGTTTGTTCGGCTATTTGCATATTTTGATATAGCGATTGCAACATTGGGTGATTGGCTATTGCATTGGTATCAATTAAATTATTAACAGTTAAGGGTACATAGTTTGCATTTGTAATAAGTACAATACTATCATTTGTATTTAATAATGCCTTTAAACTTTGGTAGGCATTTATTAGATATACTTGGTTTTGTTGTGTCAATAAATTGATTTCGCCTTGTTTTGTTTGGGCTGTATTAATTTCAATTTTTTTGGTATCGCCTGTTTTATATCTCAAATTGGCTACTCGTAAGAACTCGATATACAAACTATCCAAACTTTGTAGTTTTTGTTTGTTAAATTGTAAATATTCTATTTGGTAATATAAACTGCGAACTTGATTTTTGATTTCATAAATACTCAATTGCTGTTGTAGCTGTTTTGCTTTAATTTCTGCATTAATCAATTCTTTCTTAGCACCAAATAAGGTAGGAAACGGTATGGTTTGAGAAAGTTGTAAAGCATTGTCGAACTTAATACTATTGTACTGACCAAGTTGCATATTGAAATCCATTTTGGGTAATTCATTGGCAGTTTTTTTCAGACTTTCTGTTGCTTTTATTTCCAAATCATTTGCCTTAATAGATTGATTGTTTTGAATTGCAATATTTATTGCTTGGTCTATTGAACTAATATTTACAGTTTGAGCATTTACATTTATTGTTGAACATAAAAACAATAAAATAGTGGCTGGTATAACTGGTTTCACTTTGGGTTTTCTTTTTAAATTAATTTTTGAATTAAATATTATATAAAGCAGGGGCAGTACAAATAGTGTAAGGAAAGTGGCTGTAAGTAAACCGCCAATTACAACTGTGGCTAATGGTTTTTGCACTTCTGCACCTGCACTACTGCTTAATGCCATTGGCAGAAAACCTAAGCTGGCAACTGTGGCTGTCATTAAAACTGGTCTTAATCTTATTTTTGTACCTTCTATTACTCTTTTAATTATGGCTGTCCAACCTTCTTTTTCTAATTGATTGAAAGTACCAATTAGTACAATTCCATTTAATACTGCTACACCAAACAAAGCAATAAAACCGATACCTGCACTTATACTA
>JBMLRA010000187.1:16494-17611 GCA_049241265.1 Chitinophagaceae bacterium | reverse complement strand
GCTTATTGGATTACAGTAAATTATCGTGAGGCTTATGGTATGTATGCTTGTAATGGAATTTTATTTAATCATGAATCTCCAAATCGTGGAGAAACATTTGTAACCAGAAAAATTACTAGGGCTACAGCACAAATTGCTTTAGGACAACAAGAATGCTTGTTTTTAGGAAACCTAAATGCACAAAGAGATTGGGGGCACGCCAAAGATTATGTTGAAGGAATGTATTTGATTTTACAACAAGAAAAGCCAGAAGATTTTGTTTTAGCAACAGGTATTACAACATACATTAGAGATTTTGTTAAAATGAGTTTTGCCGAGGTTGGTATTGAATTAGCATTTAAAGGAGAGGCTGAAAATGAAGAAGGTTATATTGTAGCTTGCAACAATCCAGAATATCAGTTGCCTATTGGTAAAACCGTTGTTAAAGTTGATCCAAGATACTATCGCCCAACAGAAGTTGAATTATTAATTGGTGACCCTACAAAGGCTAATACAAAACTAGGCTGGAAACCTAAATACACTTTAGCCGAAATGTGCAAAGAAATGGTAGCCAGTGATTTAATTATCTTTAAAAAAGAAAGACACGTTAAAGAAAGTGGACTTTAAATTTAGTCTTAGGGTAATGGGTAAAAGTCTTTAGCATTCATCATCTTTCTCCAAAGACCTTTAGCCAAAGACATTAACCCTAAGGTTAAATACAAGAAAATGAGAAACTACAGGGAATTAGACGTGTGGAAAGTTGCGATAGATTTTGTTACAAAAATTTATGCTGCAACATCTTCTTTTCCTAATAGTGAGAAATATGGAATTGTATCACAAATTACAAGAGCGTCTGTTTCTATATCTCTTAACATTGCGGAAGGTTGTAGTAGAAAAACCGCTGCTGAATTCGCAAGATTTTTAGAAATTTCAATTGGCTCTTGCTTTGAAGTTGAAACTTTGTTAATCATATCAATAAATTTAAGTTATTTATCAATTGATAAAAGTAATGAGCTAATTGAAGAAATTCAAACATTACAAAAAAGAATAAATGCTTTAAGGACAAGTATTTTAAAATAGACAAAAGTCTTTACGGGAAAAAGTCAAAAGGTAAAATCAAAGACTTTAACCCAAAGAC
>JBMLRA010000187.1:0-16394 GCA_049241265.1 Chitinophagaceae bacterium | reverse complement strand
CCAAAGACTTTAACCCAAAGACCAAAAAATGAATACTCAAGATAAAATATACATAGCAGGACATAGAGGAATGGTTGGCAGTGCTATTGAACGTAAACTTCGTAAAGAAGGATTCAATAACATCATCACTAAAACCTCAAAAGAACTTGATCTTAGAAACCAGCAAGCAGTTAATGATTTTTTTGCAGCAGAAAAACCCAATTATGTTTTTTTAGCAGCTGCTAAAGTGGGTGGCATTGTTGCCAATAATACATACAGGGCAGAATTTATTTATGATAATTTAATGATGGAAGCTAATATTATCAATGCTTCTTATCAAAACAATGTAACTAAATTAATGTTTTTAGGCTCGTCTTGTATTTATCCAAAATTAGCACCACAACCTTTAAAAGAAGAGTATTTGTTAAGTGGATATCTTGAGCAAACCAATCAACCTTATGCTATTGCTAAAATTGCAGGTATTGAGTTGTGTGATAGTTATAGAGCCCAATATGGTTGTAATTTCATAAGTGTTATGCCCACTAATTTATATGGTCCTAATGATAATTATGATTTAGAAAAATCTCACGTTTTGCCAGCTTTGCTTCGCAAGTTCATTACTGCAAAAAGAAATAATGAAACTAATGTTACCTTATGGGGAACAGGCAGCCCAATGAGAGAGTTTTTATATGTTGATGATTTAGCAGAAGCTTGTTTTTATTTAATGAATAACTACAATGAAAAAGGTTTGGTAAATGTTGGTAGTGGCACAGATGTAACTATTAAGCAACTAGCTGAAATAGTTAAAAACACTGTAGGTTTTGGAGGTGAGATTGTTTGGGATACAACAAAACCTGATGGAACACCACGTAAACTAATGGATGTTTCAAAACTTGAAGGGTTGGGTTGGAAAGCATCTATAACACTTGAACAAGGCATACAAAAAGTGTATGATGAAATAAAAGATACTGTTTGGAATTAGGAATAACATAAAAAGCCGTTGTGCCTTAGTGGCAAAATAACAATGAAAAATATTTTAATTACTGGTGGTGCAGGATTTATTGGTAGTCACGTTGTGCGTTTGTTTGTAAATAAATATCCAAACTACAACATCATCAATTTAGATGCATTAACTTATGCAGGGAATCTAGAAAATCTTAAAGATGTAGATCAATCATCTAACTACAAATTTGAAAAAGTTAATTTGTTAGATGCCGATGCTTTAAAAACTGTTTTTGCAAAACATAGCATTACCGATGTTATTCACTTAGCAGCAGAAAGCCATGTTGATAGAAGCATTTTATCTCCGTTAGATTTTGTTTATACCAATATTGTTGGCACAGTAAATTTATTAAATACAGCAAAAGATTTTTGGAAAGAAGATCTAGGCAAGCATTTATTTTACCATGTTAGCACAGATGAAGTGTATGGTGCTTTAGGAGAAACAGGTTTGTTTACCGAAACCACTTCTTATAGTCCAAACTCACCTTACAGTGCAAGCAAAGCAGCAAGCGATCATTTTGTTCGTGCTTATGCCGAAACATATCATATGAAAACTGTAATTTCTAATTGCAGCAATAACTATGGGCCCAATCATTTTCCAGAGAAACTAATACCTCTTTTCATTAACAATATCATTAACAAAAAACCTTTGCCAGTTTATGGCGATGGTTTATATACACGCGATTGGTTATTTGTAAAAGACCACGCAACAGCAATTGACAATGTTTTTCACAATGGAAAAATTAATGACACTTATAATATTGGTGGCTTTAACGAATGGAAAAATATTGACTTGATAAAAGTGTTGTGTAAACAAATGGATGAAAAATTAGGAAGGTCAACAGGCGAAAGCGAACAGCTAATAACTTACATAAAAGACAGACCAGGACACGATAGACGTTATGCTATTGATGCTACTAAAATCAATAAGGAATTAGGATGGAAGCCAAGTGTAACTTTTGAAGATGGCTTGGCAATAACAATAGATTGGTATTTGCAAAACACTGAATGGCTGAATAATGTAACTAGTGGTGCTTATGCAAATTATTATGAAAATATGTATGCAGGAAAGTAACTTATGAATGTAGAACAAACACCATTAAACGATTGCTATATTATTCACGATACTGTTTTTGCAGATGCTCGTGGATATTTTTTTGAAAGTTTTAATCAGCAAAAATTTGAAACTTTAACAGGTTTAAACGTTTCATTTGTGCAAGATAATCAATCAAAATCTTCCAAAGGAGTGTTGCGTGGAATGCATTATCAGCTTGGTAAACATTCACAAGCAAAATTGGTGAGGGTTTTAGATGGAGTGGTATTAGATATTGCTGTAGATTTAAGAAAAGAATCCTCAACTTTTGGCAAAAATTTTTCAATTGAATTATCTGCCGAAAATCACAAACAACTTTTTGTGCCACGAGGTTTTGCTCACGGTTTTGTGGTGCTTAGTGAAACTGCTACTTTTTTTTATAAATGCGATAATCTCTATAATAAAGAATCAGAAGGAGGTTTCATTTATAACGACCCCACCATCAATATTAATTGGCAGTTAGGTAGTGAAAATCTTGTTTTATCAGATAAAGATAAAATACTACCCACATTTAACGATATAAAAGACACTTTAATATTTTAGGAAATGAAAGGAATTATTCTGGCAGGAGGAAGTGGAACTCGCTTATATCCTATTACAAAAGGAATAAGCAAACAGCTAATGCCTATCTACGATAAACCAATGATTTATTATCCACTGTCTGTGCTAATGTTGGCTGGTATCAATGAAATTTTAATTATTACAACGCCAGAAGATTCAGCACAATTTCAAAAATTGTTAGGTGATGGAACAGATGTTGGTTGTAAATTTTCATATGCAGTGCAGGCTGTTCCCAATGGTTTAGCACAAGCATTTGTAATTGGAGAGCAATTTGTAGGAAATGATAAAGTTGCACTTATTTTAGGAGATAATATTTTTTATGGTGCTGGTTTTGGCGGATTGGTAAAATCTTTTAATGATGTAAATGGAGCAGCCATTTTTGCTTATGAGGTGCAAGACCCTGAAAGATATGGCGTAGTTGAGTTTAACGAAAATAAAACAGCTATTTCTATTGAAGAAAAGCCAACACAACCTAAATCTAATTATGCGGTTCCTGGATTGTACTTTTATGATAATAGTGTAATAGAGATAGCTAAAAATATTAAACCATCGGCAAGAGGTGAATATGAAATTACAGATGTAAACAGGGTTTATTTGGAACAAGGAAATTTACACGTTGGTGTTATGAACAGAGGAACGGCTTGGCTTGATACAGGAACTTTTGAAAGCCTAAGTGATGCTTGTGAATTTGTAAGAGTAATTGAAAAAAGACAAAACAGAAAAATTGGTTGTATAGAAGAAGTGGCTTACAGAATGCAATTTATAGACAAAGCACAACTATTAGAACTTGCCAACAGGTATGCTAAAAGTGGTTATGGACAATATTTACAATACGTAGCTACGCAAGAAATTTAAAGACAAAATATTAGATTTATTAAAAGCCCTAGCAACTGTTATGCTAGGGCTTTTTCATTGTTGAAACCTATGTTTAAAAATTATTATTGATTTGGCTGTTCATCAAAGTTTACCATCCAGTTAATACCAAATTTATCTGTAAACATTCCAAAATAAGCACCCCAAAAAGTTTTATTCATTGGCATTGTTACTTGCCCTCCTTGCGAAAGCCCATTAAATAACCTGTCAGCTTCATCAATACTATCTGTATTAATTGATATGGAAACATTGTTACCCTTTTGAAATTGAGCATCCCATTCGGTAGTTGTATCACTTCCTAATAACATAGTTTCTTGGCTAATGGGTAATGAAACGTGCATAATTCTGTTAGCATCTGTCTCACTCATTGGTGGGCAATTAGGATTGTTTTGGGGCATATCTTTAAACTTTCCAACGTAGGGAAACTCTCCACCAAATACTGATTTGTAAAAATTAAATGCTTCTTCACAATTACCATTAAAGGTTAAATAAGCGTTTACTGTTGCCATTTTTTATTTTATAATTTGAAACAAAAGAATTGAACTATACTTCTATAAACAATGTTTTATAGTTGATATATATCCATAGCAAATTAATGAATAAATTTTATATCAAGAAAATCAATAAGAACGGATGAAACAAACCAGTTGTTTTATTATTCAAATAAATTAAATAATAATTCACTACTTGTATCATTTTATAAAACAACTTTGATGCAATTTACAAGTATAAGTATGAGCAAGCGTTTACTTCTTATTACGTTTTGGTGCATTGCACTACAATCAAAAGCACAAATAGTAGATAGCATTTTAAACAAAATAGCTATTGAAGATGCTGTTGAAAAAGTATATATTCATTTTGACAAATTGGTTTATAGCAAGGCAGAAACAGTGTGGTTTAAAGCATATATAATGGATGGTAGTTTTCCATCTGTTCAAAGTAAAAATTTTTATACCGATTGGTACGATGATAATGGCAATTTAATTAAGCACAATAGCTATCCTATTTTTCAATCTACTGCTAAGGGGCAGTTTGAAATTCCAGAAAAATACTCTGGCAGCAGCCTGCACGTTAAAGCCTACACCAAATGGATGCTTAATAGCGATACTATTTTTTTGTTTAACAAGTATCTGCCAGTATTACAAAACAACACACCTGCAATGTCTGCTTCTAGCATAAAAACAAATGTTCAATTTTTCCCCGAGGGAGGAGATATTGTAAATGGTATTGGTAGCTTCATTGCGTTTAAAGCCACTAATCAATTTGGCAAACCTATTGCCATAAAAGGTTTTGTAAAAAATAGTAAAGATGAGTTGATTGATTCTATTAAAACAGAACACGATGGAATGGGCAGTTTTTACATTGCCGAACCCAATATACTAGAGCAATACACAGCATATTATAAAGATGAATTTAACAACATAGAATACACTAAACAACTCCCAACTGTGGTTGATGCTGGCGTGGCAATGCAAGTGCAAAATTTAGGCAATCAAATTAGCGTTACTATTAAGCGTACTAGTGATGTTACTGACGAAAAAAAATATATTAAACTTTATGGCATTATAAATAATATGATGGTGTACAAAGCCAATATTAAACTAGTGAATAAAACCACTCAAACACTGCAAATTAAAACAGACAGTTTGCCAACGGGCGTAATGCAGTTTACACTATTTAATAGTAATTATGTGCCTCTTGCCGAGCGAATTGTGTTTATCAAAAACGATAATTACAGCTTTAACACTTTTATCAATACGCCTTTAAAAAACTTAACCAAGCGGGGCAAAAATGTAGTTGATATAACAGTTGCCGATACATTGCTTACTAATATGTCTGTATCAATAACTGATGTTAATGTAGCGGTTGATTCTGCAACCAATATGTATAGTCAATTATTACTTAGTAGTGATATTAAAGGCAATATTAATAATCCAGCATACTATTTTTTAAAAAATGATGATGTAACACAACAGCACTTAGATTTAGTGATGCTTACAAATGGCTGGAGGCGATATAATTGGCAACAAATTGCTAGTGGTAAAATGCCGTATAAAAAGTTTACAAAAGATACAAGCTACCTGCAAGTTTTGGGCAACACATTTGGTATGGAGAAAAACGATTTGATAGTAAAACCAGATATTTTCTTATTTCTGCAAGCAAAAGATAGCAGCAAAAAACAGATGATATTGCCCTTAAGAAAAGACGGAAGTTTTGGAATGTCTAATTTTATTTTTTACGATACATTAAAAGTCTATTATACTTTTTTAGGAAACAATAAATTAAATAGATCGGCTGAAGTAGCATTTAACAATGGATTATTTAACACACCATCAAAATACAATTTAGATACCATTACAAGCAAATATGGTGTTATTGATTATGCCTATTTCGAGAAACAAAGAAAGCTTGATGAAGAATACAAACGATTGGTAAATATTAAGGGTTCTGGAGTATTAACTGATGTTGTGGTGAGAGCAAAGAGTAGAGGTAGATTAACTTCTGCATTAGATGAAAAATATACATCAGGATTATTTAGTGGAGGCGATGCTTATGAATTTGATTTGTTAAATGATACAAGAGCTGCTAGTGCCATATCTGTTTTTTCTTACTTGCAAGGTATGGTTGCAGGCTTACAAATTACACAGCAAGATGGAGAAACATCAGTTAAATGGAGACAAAGTAATACTAGTTTTTTTGTAGATGAAATAAATACTGATGCCGATGTTGTGGGCACCTTGAATGTTAATGACATTGCTTACATAAAAGTTTTTCGACCTCCATTTTTTGGTGGCACAGGTGGTTCTCCAGGTGGTGCAATTGCTATTTACACACGTAAAGGAAGCGATGTTAAAAGCACTCCAGGAAAAGGCATACCATTTAAGTTTTTAGAAGGATATGCTTCGCATAAAGAATTCTATTCCCCTAATTACGAAAAACAAAATGATGTGACGATACCCGACGTTAGAACAACTTTATATTGGAATCCATATATTTTAACCGACGCATCTAAAAACAAAGCTACCATTGAGTTTTATAATAACGATGTTAGTAAAAAATTAAGATTAATTCTTTGTGGTATGAATTCAGATGGTAAGCTTACCTACATAGAAAGAATAATAGAATAGAGCTTGTAGAAAATTCATCAATTTTTTTGAAAATAGGCAACCAAATGTAAGGTTGCAACGTATAAGATTATAGTGCTATACAATCTTAACCTCATACTATTTTAAAAAAAATAAAACCTAGTAAGATGAATTTATCTATGAGAAAAAGAAATAGAATTTATACTGATTATAGCAATTACACAGGTGTAATAGTTATATATTTAGTAAGTGTGGCTGTGGCAGCAACAGTAATTTTCCCTGGCGAAGAATATTGGTACTTTGGTATTTTAAAATCAATTCTTTGGCCGTTTTACGGGTTAACAAAATTTATTAATTAGCCCTAAACCATTTTGCCGCAATCGATTCATTAATTTCTACGTCATTATTTTCAACATTAATATCTACGGCTCCAAATTGAATTCTTTGTTTTACAGGAAATTTAACGCCATTAATGTCTTTATATTCATTGTAATAAATCATTACTTTCTGCTTGTCTATTCTATTTCCAGCCATATCAGCCATTGGGCCACTATCAAGCCCAAATTGAGATGCCATTTTTTTGCCTGTAAGCTCAACTTGTTTAATCAGCATCGTTGCTGTATCTACATAATAGGTTGACACATCTTTGTCAGGGGCAGTTAGTTTTATTTTATAGCAGTCTTTTTTTTCTACTTGGGTTATGCCAATTAATTCAGCAATATTTCCTTTGGTTTTACAATCTATTAAAGTTGAAAACTCATCAATTGATTTTAGTTTAGGTTGCAGCTTTTGTAATGTTGTAGAATCCATTTTTTTTATACCACCTTCCATTCCTTGAAATTCTCCATAAGCAGGTACAGTTGGGGTTGATGTGTAACCAGCAGTATCTGTTACTAAGGTGTAAGATGCTTTCATACCCATCATTCCAGAGGTTTGCCTTCTGTAAAGCTTGCCCATTACAAAAATATTTGTCATTGTAATATCAATGGGCATACCCATCATATTAACACTTACAACTGAGTTATATTGTAGTGTTTTTATAGAAGCAAACACTTGCTTTCCACCATTTGCTTGCTCAAATTTCGATAATATAGAATCAATATTTTGTGCTAATAAATTCGAAACAGATAGTATTAAAATAATTGGTAAATAAATTTTTTTCATTTGTAATGTTGTGTTTGTAAAAATATGTTTAAGATATTATTTAATAACGAGAGTTTTGTTAAACGTAAAAACAAATCGAATAAACTTTTACTAAAAGCCAATGTCAATTATAAGTAAAATTAAGTATAGCAATGAAAAATCTATTTCTATTTCCGCTAATAATGATTGCAATGTTGTGTATGATTGTTTATTGTGGATTTACACAAGATTGATTTATTTAACACTTCTACCTTTCCATTGATAATTTCCAAATTTTCCTAACCAACCAGCCAAAACCATATAAGCTATATGCAATGGTTGCAATGCAAAAAATTGTGCAAAAGAAACGCGTCCAAAAAAACCTGTTGCTGGTTTTAAAAAATACCACTCAGCAAAACATTTAATGGTAATTAATAGTAAATCTATAAACAGTAATTTCCAATAAAAAAATCCAACAAATAATAATAAAAATAAAAAAACATTCAAAAGATAAATACCCAGCAAAACTGGTAATAAACTTTTATCATCATATTTATCAGCTTTGCTAGCCCAGCGTATTCTTTGATTTAAAAAACTGCTCCAAGTAGGCATTGGCGAAGTGGTTGCAACAGCATTTTTTGAAAATAGATAACCTATTCTATTTGGATATTTTGTTTTAATTTTATTCATCAGTAACATATCGTCGCCACTAGCAATGTTATCAATTCCTTTAAATCCACCTACTTCTAAAAAAGTATTTTTATGGTAAGCCAAGTTTGCACCATTACACATGCTATGTAATCCAACACTTACTGTTGCAGCAGTTGCAGCTTGCAAAGCCATAAAATCGATATATTGAAAGTTAGATAAAACAGTATTGGTTTTAGAAAATCTAACAGGTGCAGCAACTAATAAACTTTTATTTTTTTCAATATATTCATCAAATAATTGTAGCCATTGATTGGGTAAAATACAGTCAGCGTCGGTCGTAATAATCCAATCTCCATTAGCTCTAGAAATAGCCATTTCAATGGCCTTCTTTTTATAGGCGTTTAATTTTTTACCATCCAGCTCATCTTGTAGTTTTATGAGTGAAATATTTTTGCTTGTTTGTTGATATTTAACAACAGTGTTAGATGTATTATCTGTTGAATGATCGTCTATCACAATAATTTCAAATAAATGTGTTGGATATTTTTGTTCGATGATAGACTGTAAACAATTGCCTATATTATCTGCCTCGTTACGAGCTGGGATTATAATGGAGAAAAATGTAGTAGATTGGTGTGAGCCAGACGGCACAAATTGCTTTAATTTCAAAAACCATTTTCGGTATTTAAACATTAAAAAACAATATGGAACCAGCAAAACAAATGCAGTAATTATTAAAATGTTTGCCCACATAACCACAAAGAAAAGGTTTTAAACAGCAACGCCAATATTATTGCAACATAAATACAAACCCTTATTTTCGTGTTGATGAACGAGATTTATATTATAGGTTGCATTGTTTTAACCATTATTTTAATTGGATTTTTTGCTGGTTACGAAATTGCTTTTGTTAGTGTAAACCGCTTGAGCATTGAGCTTAAGAAAAAACAAGGCAAAAATAGTGGCATTATTTTAGGCAAGTTTATGGAATTGCCAGCCAAGTTTATTGGTGCTTGTCTTGTAGGATTAAATATTTTCTTAGTTATTTATGGGTTGCTTTTTACTGAGTTATTGCATCCTGCATTTACCTACTTACACATTGAAAACGATTTTATAAAACTAGTTTTAGATGCAATTATTTCTACATTAGTGGTTTTAATTTTTGGAGAATTTTTGCCAAAAGCCATCTTTAAAGGAAAGAACGATTTCTTACTGGCGTTTTTTGCACCA
Source organism: Chitinophagaceae bacterium (assembly GCA_049241265.1). Taxonomy (GTDB): domain Bacteria; phylum Bacteroidota; class Bacteroidia; order Chitinophagales; family Chitinophagaceae; genus CAIVPM01. Next base: position 6,797 of record JBMLRA010000187.1, on the reverse strand, counting down.
CTTGCCAATTTTTTTTACAAAATACTACAACCATTGGCAGCTTTATTTGTAGATATTTCAGAGTGGATTTTGAAGTATCTTTTTAACATTAATGTAAAAAACAAAACAGAACCCTTTACCCATGTAGATCTTGAACATTTTATTAACCAAAATGAAGATCACGATGGGCAAGATAATCCTGAACACAGTAAGGAGCTGCTGAAGAACGCAATGAGTTTACCAATGCTTAAAATTCGTGAATGTTTAGTTCCAAGAACTGAAATTGAAGGCGTTGATATTAGTGCTTCTATTAATGAAATTAAACAGCATTTTGTAAATACAAAATTGAGTAAGTTAATTGTTTATGATGATAGCATTGATGAAATTAAAGGCTACGTACATCAATTAGATTTATACAAACGTCCAGCATCAATACAAGATATTTTATTGCCAATTCCTGTTGTTCCAGAAAGTATGGGTGCTGCAGATTTAATTAATAAATTTACTAAAGAACATAAAAGTATTGCTTGGGTTGTAGACGAATTTGGTGGCACTGCTGGCATTATAACAATGGAAGATTTATTGGAAGAAATTTTTGGCGAAATAAAAGATGAACACGATGTTGAAGAGTTTGTAGAAAAACAAATAAGTCAATCAGAGTTTATTTTTAGTGGCAGATTAGAACTAGATTACATTAAAGAAAAATACGATTTGTCTTTTCCAGAAGATAGTGAATCTGAAACCCTCAGTGGCTATATCATAACACGCCATGAAGCAATACCTGCTGCAAAAGAAAAGATTGTAATCGATAATTATCAGTTTGATATTTTAAATGTAAGTGATACCAGAATTGAAATGGTAAAAATGAAACTACTTAAATAATTATAGTTTAAACCCAACTGTCATCATCACATTCTGAACATTACCAGTTTGCACAGCAAATGTGTTGGCTTTATCGTTTAACCTGTATGGAAACTGTGCATCGTTAAGCATAGACTGTGCTACAGATAAATCTATAAACATTCCTCTGCCTCTGTATCCAATGCCAGCACTTAACACCAATTTGTCGGCTTTAATATTGTCATCATTATAAGGGCTTCCATAATATGCAGCACCTAATCGTAACATAAATGGATCAACTTTTAATTCGCCACCAACCTTAACATTAATGTTGCCTTTGTAAACATTTTTCACGGCACTATTTAATTCTTTGTAATAGTTTTTAATCACATCTCCATTATCATTGGTTTTGCTAAATCTGGCTCCTCGATAATTTACAAATTCAATATCAGCACTTAAAAAACCTCTTTGCTTTTTTGTATTTTCTATTTCAGTAAACACATAGCTCATACTAGCAATCACTCTATATGGAGTTGTTAAAGTGTATTTTCTTTCACCAGCTTTATTATCGTTTAAATTGTCGCTGCTTTCACTTTTAGTTCCTGCATACGCTTCTGTATTAGTAATCATTGAGCTTCTGATTTTATCGGTAAAACCAATTACTTGAGGTGTGTGTATTGCTAATCCTAAACGAAAATTATCTGCTGGTTTGTAAATGGCCCCAAGCTTTAAACCAATACCAATACCAAATGAACTTAAAGATTCTCTATAATTAAAATAAGAGAAGTTATTATTTGGATTATTTGTAGCATCGGTTTCACTGTAAGTTAAATCTCTTTTGTAGCTTACAAATGGTATAGTAATACTGCCACCAACATAAAGATTATTGTTATAATTTCCTGCAAAACCCAAGGCAAATTCGTGATAACCACCACGGGTTACCGCATTATAATCCTGATTAACACCAGTAGAAATTGGAACCATACTTTGATAGCCAATAAACTTGCCAGCAGCATCGGTTGCTGTATCAATTAAATAGGTTCTAAAAGCTAAAGAAGAACCATAAATGTAATTGCTTAAAGCTGAATTTGTGTCTGCATTATCTTTTGTTAATTCCTCTAAATACTGTTCACTAAAACTACTGTAATTATTAAATCCTTTAAAGCTAATTCTATTATTGTAGCTTGCCAATTGGGTTAAAGAAAACGAGAAAGCACTACTCTTTAAATTCTCTTTTTTATATGGGTTTGATGAACCAAAAACCATTCCTATTGTTCCATATCTAAAAACTCCTTTGTTGTTGCTGCGTAAAGAATCTCTGTAATTAAATTCATTATTGTTTTTCATTCCTCCTACAGTAAAAACCATTTCTTTGGTTTTGTATAAACCTAGCCCAGCAGGATTAATATTTGCAGCACTAATATCGCCACCCAAACTTCCCATAACACCACCAATAGCAGTGTTTCTGGCTGTTCCATTTTGTGTAAACCAAGCAGTTCTTAATCCATCTTCAGTTGTTTGAGCGTTAAGAAAATATGAAATAAATAAAGTTGATATAAGTAAAAACTGTTTCATAAAAAATAGTTTATAAGTCCACAGACCGATGTCTATAGTTGAACTTGGTGAAAAACTGTAAATCTAAAATCAATAAATCGTAAATAGACTTATCCTCTTCCTGCTCTTGGTTTGCTGCTGCTACTACCACTACTATTAAATCCTCCACTGCTACCACCAGTATTACTACTTGGTGTGCTTGATGGATTGCTAAAAGTTCTTACTGGAGCACTCCAACTACTTCCATTGTTGGAGCTTTTTGTCCTACTTACTTTTTTATCATTTGCAACATTTGTTCCTTGCGATGTACCAGTTTGGTAGTTGTTGTAGTAATTAGTGTTATTGTAATTTTGGTTGTAGTAAGATTTTATAGTGCTATATGCTGATGATTTTGTGTTTCTAATATTGTTACTACTATTATTGTTATTATTCCAGCTATGATTGTTATTCCAACTATTGTTATAATAACCATAATTAAAATATGGATTTAAATAAGGATTATAATAGCCACCATAATAGCCATTATAACCTAAGCTGTAGCAATTATTCCATCCGTTGTAATAACTATTGTAACTATGATAATTATTATAATAGCTCCAATTAGATGGGCAATGATTATATCTTGTATCATTCCAATAGGTGTAATCATCAATGTTATTCCATAAATAGCGATTACGAACTTTATGCCTTAAAAAATAACTATCGTAATAACTATTGCTGTAATAGCTGTTAGCAGTCGCATCATTATTATCTGTTGTTGCATAAACCTCTTCAACAACTGTTGATTCAGGAGAATAATATAAATCGTCAGGGGTTTGCCTTGTTTTATAAGTAGAAGAACAAGAGGAAAAAGCAATGGCAAAAACAACTGTTATAAGTAAATAATTGTATTTCATAAAACAAGTTTTAGAAGTTGAAGAAATTGAACTTACCATACATTTGCCAAGTTTCTTTCTCTTTACTATTCGATGACAAAAACTCTACCACAAAACGTTTGTAGAAAAAAATGAATGTTAAAGAAAACATAAAATTACTAAATAGAAATTATAAGCACCAATAATGGCAAAAGAATTAACAAGTAGAGCAGCAGATTACAGTCAGTGGTATAACGACCTTATTTTAAAAGGTCAGTTGGCAGATTACACAGCCGTTAGAGGTTGTATGGTTATTAAACCCTATGGCTATGCACTTTGGGAAAATATGAGAGATGTGTTGGATAAAATGTTTAAAGAAACAGGGCACGTAAATGCCTACTTTCCTTTGTTTGTGCCAAAAAGTTTGTTTGAAGCCGAGGAAAAAAATGCCGAAGGCTTTGCAAAAGAATGTGCTATTGTAACACATTATCGTTTAAAAAACGACCCAAGCAAACCAGGTAAATTAATGGTTGATCCTGAAGCTAAATTGGAAGAAGAATTAATTGTTCGTCCAACAAGTGAAGCTATTATTTGGAATACTTATAAAGGTTGGATTCAATCTTACAGAGACTTACCAATTTTAGTGAATCAATGGGCAAATGTGGTTCGTTGGGAAATGAGAACACGTTTGTTTTTGCGTACTGCCGAGTTCCTTTGGCAAGAAGGACATACTGCACACGCCACAAAAGAAGAGGCCATTATTGAAACAAAAAAAATGTTGGAAGTATATGCAGATTTTGCCGAAAATTGGATGGCAATGCCTGTGATTAAAGGAGTTAAAACGGCTAGTGAACGTTTTGCAGGAGCAGATGATACTTATTGCATTGAAGCTTTAATGCAAGATGGTAAGGCATTACAAGCTGGCACGTCTCACTTCCTTGGTCAAAATTTTGCCAAAGCATTTGATGTTAAGTTTAGCGATAAGGAAAATAAATTAGAATATGTGTGGGCTACCAGTTGGGGTGTTAGCACTCGTTTAATTGGTGGTTTAGTTATGGCTCATAGCGATGATGATGGATTGATTTTGCCTCCAAAAATTGCTCCTTTGCAAGTGGTGATTGTTCCTATATTTAAGAATGATGAAGAGCTTGGAGCAATTACAAATAAAGTAAATGAAATTGTACATAAGTTAAAAGATTTAGGGATAAGAGTAAAGTTTGATAATAGCGATGCTGCAAGACCAGGTTGGAAATTTGCACAATATGAATTGCAAGGTGTGCCTGTGCGTTTGGCAATTGGTGTAAGAGATTTGGGTAACAATGTAATTGAGGTAGCTCGTAGAGATACCAAAACAAAATCATCTGTAACGCTTGATGGTATTAGTTTTTATGTAAAAGAGTTGCTGGAAGAAATTCAATTACATATGTTCAACAGAGCAAAACAATATCGTGATGAACATATTACCATTGCCAATACTTGGGATGAGTTTGTAGATATTTTAGATAATAAAACAGGCTTTGTATCTGCACATTGGGATGGCACACCAGAAACTGAAGAAAAAATTAAAGAACTTACCAAAGCTACCATTCGCTGCATACCATTAAACAACGAACAAGAAAATGGTAAATGCATTTTAACAGGCAATCCAAGTAAGGAAAGAGTGTTGTTTGCTAGGGCTTATTAAAAGTAAAACTCAATAAATTTTGCAAAATGAAAAAACTACAATTATTAATTGCATTAATTTTCCCTGTAATCGCATTTGCACAGTATCAACAAAATACAGACTCATCTGAGTATTATGAGAAGGAGGTTAAAAAATTAATCATACAAGCTATTAAAGATTTAAAGCAATCTACCAAATATCAAGAAGCTCAGAGTAGTTTAGTTAAGCACAATAAAATGCATAATAATTATTTGGCATTTTCAATATATGGAAGCTATCATAAAAATGATATTGTAGATTTTAATAATAGTATAAAAGCTAGTGGTTTTAGCGAAATGAAAAATAAAGCAGCAGGTATTGGATTAGCCATGAGTATGAAGAGAAATGCTAGCCTCGTTGATATTAATTTCTTAAATATGACTATTCCTAATAAAGTAGTTAATAATACTACAAATCAGGAAATATCTTTATCTACTTTTGAACTTGTACAAATGCAATATGGTTATGCTATAATAAATACTAATAGTATAACTATGTATCCTTTTGCAGGTATAGGTTTAAGAAATTCACAAATAACTTTAAAAAACCAACAAATTATTAATCCTTCAGGTATAAACATTAGTAATTATGTCGTAACACCCCAAAGTGTATTCTCTACATCTATGAAAGTTAGTTATCAGTTAGGATTAGGTGTTGATATAAAATTAGGTGACAATAAAAATGGAGATAAAACAACTTTTTTATTTACAAAAGTTGGTATTAACAATACAATAGGGGATGAAAAATTTAAAATTGATGATTTCAAATATAACCCTAATGTTAAATTAAGTATGCTGCAAGTTTTACTAGGGTTGAAATTTGCAATTAGAAAAACGGTAGATGTTAACACAGACATAATAAGAGATTAGTCTTATCAATTCTTTTAGTATAAATTTAAAACTCTTGTAACTGAACCTCGAAGGTTTTCAAAACCTTCGAGGTTTTTTGTTTATGTACTTTTATCAAATTCTATTCCACCATAATTTTTTTACTTCCTTCATTGCTTTGCAAATAATATATGCCAGCAGCAATACCACTAATATCAATAGTTGTATTGCCTTGTGTTAAAATAAATGTCTTAACAATTTGTCCTTTTACATTTATAATTTTTGCAGCAGTGTTATTTAATTTGGTTGAATAAACAATAATATTCAATATATTTTTGGCAGGATTAGGAGAAATATTAATTGCTAATTGTTCATTACTCATTGCTAGTTTAATAACATTTGAATAGCTAAACAAACCATTTTTATCCACCATTTTCAATCTCACAAATACAACATTTAGTTTATTTATGCTGTAGAAATAACTATTGCTGCCAATGCCTTTTGCAGCTACTTCAGCAACAGCTTTAAATTCTGTTCCATTGTTGCTTGTTTCAATAATGAAGTAGGCTGTGTTTATTTCATTCGCTGTATTCCAATAAACTAGAATTTTGTTCAATTCATTTTGAGGAAAAGCACTGAAATTTAATAATTGCAATGGTAATGGATTTTGTATAATTGTATTAGCAGGATTGGTAATTACAGGACTATTATAATCAAAATAAATAGCAGCTTTATTGGGTATAATTGTACCAGCTATCACCGATGAAATAGGTTTTATTTTAAAGCTAACAAAACCATTGCTGCCCAACTTATTTACATTGCTATCGGGCAACATAATATCTAAAAACTCAAAGAAAATAATATTATCTTTCACTGTTGTTCTGCAAGGATGAGAAGAACCCACCATTTGCAATTGATTTGGTAATAGTTTACTATCTAATGTATCGGCAATAACCACATTAAAAGCAGTATCGGTACCTGTATTTTGAAAACGAATGGTGTAATCTATATCTGTTCCATCTGTTACTTGTTGAGGTGTTA
>JBMLRA010000186.1:0-1413 GCA_049241265.1 Chitinophagaceae bacterium | reverse complement strand
TTTTAGTGTTGTTTAATTTCGATTACGAGTGCAATATGGAACACTTTTTTCAATCCACCAAATATTTTAATAGTTTTAATAAAATTTTAACAATAAAAATATTTTTGCATTAATATTTTGTTAATTCAAAAATGAATATTTATATTTGCAATCACAACCTTAAAAATGCACGATTATATATTCAATGTAGTTACTTACAACAGGGTTCAGTTAGCAACTGAAAGCATAATGAAATTAGTTATGCAAAAGCCTTCAAATTCAATAGTAGATGTTATTGATGATTGCAGCAAAGAAAGTTTGTTTGAATTGGAATATCTTTTAAACGAACCATTAAGCAATCATTTTCCAAAAAATCAATTACGACAAAACAAAGTAAGATTAGGTGTTGAATTAAACAACATCAATAGGCTTAACGATTCTATTTACGATAACCAAGAGTTTGTTTATTTAACAGACAATGATGTTTGTTACAGCCGTTTATTTTACATTCAATTAGAAAAGTTAAAAAACTTAATGATTGAAGATAAAAGCATTTTTGCATCAACATTATTTAACTATAATATAGTTGGTAGTTGCCACCCAGAAATAGGTAATTATAATGAAGACTATGTTTTAAAAAATTCTTTTGGTGGTGTTTCAATGCTAATAAGAGTAGAAGATTTTAAAAAAGCTATGGAGTATTACCAAAGCCCAAATTACAGATATGTAAAAGGTTGGGATTGGGCTGTTTGCCATTATGGTATAAGTGTTGAAAATAAAAAATTAGTTGCTACAAAAAATAGTTATGTTCAACACGTGGGGATAGAAGGGGAAAATTCAACAAAAGAAAGATACGATTATGCAAATAATTTCATTAAAAAATAACCAAGAAAACTTAAACATTGAGTATCATAAAAAGAGGTTAATTTTAAAGTCATTGAACAAGCATAAAAAAGTAAAAGATGCTGCAAAGCATTTAGGTATATCGACAAGAAACCTTTGGCTTCAAAGAGAGAATTACAACATAAAATATAGCGAAGTTTTAAAGATGTATTATATATGATAAAAGGAACATTTATAATTGATGACAAAAACACAATGATAGTTTTGCAAGGTTCTAAATTAATGGAAGAAGAACTTTTTAAAGATTTAGAAGGAGCGAAAGTATCTTTAGTTGGTAAAGATTTTCGAGTAGGGGATAAAACAGTTCCTTTTGGGTTGCTTATTGAAAAAGTTGATAAAACAGAAAATAAGTAATGTGCCTTTTTTTAGTTTTCAATGCAGTTGTTTTAATATCCCTTATGGCAAATTGTATTTATAACCGTAAAAATAAAAATGAATGAAAATATCAATAATACATCCAAGCCGTAATAGAGCAGAAAAAGCACACAGAGCAATACTGCAATGGTTGGCAGCATCTTCAAAAAAAGTAGA
>JBMLRA010000185.1:0-1214 GCA_049241265.1 Chitinophagaceae bacterium | reverse complement strand
CAAGCAACAATGTAGATGTTACTTATCAAATACAATTTGGTTGTGGCGTTATAGCATTTCAAAGTGGTGGTGGCTTAACCAAGGAAACTTTAGATTTTACATATACAGGAGGTAGTGGAAGCCAAAACAGTGTAACAACACCCAGCACTTATAATGTATTGGCAGCAAGTTTAAGTATAATATCAGCTACCAATACAAATTTTACTGCAAATGTTGGCGACACGTATAGCCAACAACTTACTATACGTAATGGAGGTTTGGGTTGTACCAATACAGCATTTATAAAATTAGACCGAGCAGGTGGCACATTTAGTTTTAGTAATCCAAGTGTAGGAACAATAAGTAATGATACATTATTTTTAAATAATGCAGACATGCCAGGTGGCGATGGTAAATGGTGTAATAGTGAAGATGTTACTGTAAGTTACGATGTAACCGTAAACAATTGTACTAATCTAAACCGAGCTGCACAAGCAGGTTGGGGTTGTGGTGGTAGTAGCTGCCAAGTAAGTACTGCAAGTAATAGCAATGTTATTATTAGTAATACTGTACCGAATTTAGTAATTGATTTACCAAATCCAGATAGAAATTATTGTTTTGATGGGGGTAGCAGGGTTCAAAGAATAAGAATTATAAATAATGGAAATGGCATAGCTACTAATTTTAGATATCAAGTTCTTAATCAAATTACAGGTTGTTGTGGTACTAGTTTAACTGCCTTTGACTCTAACTGGGTAATGAAGAATAAAAATGGTATTGCTTATGGTAATTTTAGATCTTTGTTTAGAACCAATGCACCAAATTTAGGATTCAATGGAGCTGCATGTGGAGCTGCTACTGGAACTTTTAGTTGGTTAATGATGGAGTTTAATGGTGCTATTCCTGCAAATGATACTGTTTATTTAGAAATTAATGTATATGGTGCTAATTTAGCTTGTGTAAGTTGTCAACTAGATTATACAGGTTGGATGATAATTGGGCAAAAATTTGATTACAAGAATGCTTGTGGAACTACAAGCTATGGAAATGGTTCCAATTACACAACTTTAGTGAATTACCTTTGGCCAAGAACACAATGGTCGCAAAGTATACCAACAGATGTTTCATGTTCTCAAACTTTTAATGTAGAAATTAATTATTCTGGATTAAGCACTACAGTAAAATCTGGCACTGATGGAAGGGCATATTTTGCTATGAAGTATCCTGTAAATGAC
>JBMLRA010000184.1:0-1567 GCA_049241265.1 Chitinophagaceae bacterium | reverse complement strand
TATGCAGGTTGGGCAGATAAATTAGAATATGCTTTTCCTAATAAAAAAATTGCACCATTGGGTGTTGCAGGTCAAATTATTCCTTGGAATTTTCCTTTGTTAATGGCTGCTTGGAAAATAGCCCCAGCTTTAGCAACAGGCAATACAGTTGTGTTGAAACCAGCAGAAACTACACCACTAACGGCTTTGAAGCTTGCTGAAATTATTCAGGAAAGTGATTTGCCGCCAGGTGTTGTAAATATTATTACAGGTGCAGGTGCAACAGGTGCAGCTATTGTTAATCATCCAGACATTAATAAAATTGCTTTTACAGGTAGTACCAATGTTGGAAAAATGATTCAAAAAGCAGTTGCAGGAACTGATAAAAAAGTAACGCTAGAATTAGGTGGTAAGGCTGCTAATATCATTTTTGATGATGCTCCACTTGATCAAGCAGTTGAAGGAATTATCAATGGTATTTTCTTTAATCAAGGTCACGTTTGTTGTGCAGGTTCAAGATTGTTTGTACAAGAAAGTGTGTATGGTACAGTTCTTAGAAAATTAAAAGATAGATTAGAAAGTTTAATTGTTGGAGATCCATTAGATAAGAATACAGATGTTGGTGCTATTAACTCTAAACAACAAATGGAGAATATTCATAAGTATTTAAAAATTGGCGAAAAAGAAGGCTTAGATATGTACCAAAGCAATTGTGCATTACCTAAGAAAGGATTCTTTATTCGTCCAACTTTATTTACCAATGTTGCACAAAGTAGCAGGCTTGCTCAAGAAGAAATTTTTGGTCCTGTACTTACAATCCAAACTTTTAGAACTGATGATGAAGTAATAGAAAAAGCCAACAACACACCATTTGGTCTAAGTGCAGGAGTATGGACAGATAAAGGTTCTAAGATATTTAACCTTACAACTAAATTGAGAGCTGGTGTTATTTGGGCAAATACCTATAACAAATTCGACCCAACATCTCCTTTTGGTGGATATAAAGAAAGTGGTTTTGGAAGAGAAGGTGGTTTGCACGGATTGGGAGCATACCTAGACATATAACCACAAAGAACACAAAGAAGTCACAAAGGAATTTGAAAATGGAATTTGAAAACGAATTATCAAGAAAAGTTATTGGTTGTGCGATTGAGGTTCATAAAGCATTAGGGCCTGGATTATTGGAAAATGCGTTTGAAGAGTGTTTATTTTATAAAATTAAAAAGGAAGGATTATTTGTAGAAAAACAAAAAGCATTACCACTATTTTTTGAAGAAGTAAAAATGGATGTTGGTTATAGAATAGACTTATTAGTTGAAAATAAATTGATTATTGAACTGAAATCAGTAGAGGCTTTTACTGATGTTCATTTAGCACAAGTTTTAACATATTTAAAATTATCAAAACTTAGATTAGGATTATTAATGAACTTCAATGTTCATAGGCTTACAGATGGAATAAAAAGAATTGTTTTATAAAATTACCCTTAGTGACTTCTTTGTGTCCTTTGTGGTTAAACTAAAAAATATGACTCGATTGGAAGTTTTAAAAACATACAAAATTTATATTGGTGGTCAGTTTCCAAGAA
>JBMLRA010000183.1:3542-12007 GCA_049241265.1 Chitinophagaceae bacterium | reverse complement strand
GTATAAAATATTAACCCCGCAATAGCGGGGTTTTTTATTGTTTAAAATTATTGAATCAAGTGATATTATATCCATTCGTAAGAAATTATTTATTCACAATTTTATTGTAAATGATTTATGCCAAATATTTTATTATTCAAATATAAAAGATGCAATTAAACAAATAAGTAGTAACAAACACTAACAACATACATTTGAACTCCTTCTAATAATCAATTTTAATATGAAACAGCTAAACGTATTAAGTATCCTATTTTTTTTATTTTCTAATGGTATGGCTCAACAAACAAAAAGAATGGAAATAACCTCTCCAAACTCAACTTTTATAAAAACGAAAGGGACTCAATTTTATGTAAATAATAAGCCGTACAATTTCATTGGTGCCAATTTCTGGGCTGGTATGAATTTGGGTTCTGTAACGAATACGGACGATAGAAAAAAACTATTGCGTGAACTTGATAGAATGAAAAGTTTGGGTATTAATAATCTTCGTATTATGGCATTAACCGAAGGTCCAGATACAGAGCCTTACAGAATTGTTCCTTCAAATAACGACAAAGGAAATTTAGATGAAAGATATTTAATTGGTTTAGACTTTTTGTTAACCGAGATGCAAAAACGTAATATGTATGCAGTGGTTTGTTTAAGTAATTTTTGGCCTTGGAGTGGTGGTTTTGCTCAATACTTAAAATGGGCTGGAGATATTGATTCCATTAGCTATCCAATGGACACTACCAAAGTTCAAAACTGGGATTTATATATGAATGAAACAGCCCTATTTTACAGCAAACCAAAAGCAATTGAACTGTACAAAAAATCTATAAAAAAAATTATCAATCGCATCAACTCAATTTCAAAAAAACAATATAAAAATGATGCTACTATAATGAGTTGGGAATTGTGCAACGAGCCTAGGGGCATGAAAAATGTTAAGGACTATCTAGCTTGGATTCATAATAGTGCAAAGTTTATAAAAACACTGGATAGAAATCATTTAGTGACCGTAGGCAGTGAAGGTTTAGACGAATACAAAGATTATAATGGAACTCCTTTTGTGGCTACACACAGCAGTGAATACATTGATTATACTTGTGCTCATTTGTGGGTTCAAAATTGGAATTGGTACGACCCACAAAATCACGATTCCACATTTTCAAAAGCACTAATCAAAGTTTCAGACTATTTATCTAGACACATTGAAATGGCATATAAAATGAATAAGCCTTTTGTGCTAGAAGAATTTGGAATTGGTAGAGATAAAAACAGTTACAGTATAAATGCAACAACAAAAGTTAGAGATGCATATTACGAATTTGTGTTTAATGAAATTTATAAATATGCCAAGCTAAAAAAAGCAAGTGGCGTAAATTTTTGGGCTTGGGCAGGCGAAGGACGACCAAGAAAGGATGGTTGTTGGTGGAAAGTTGGTGATGATTTTATTGGAGACCCTCCACACGAATTACAAGGCTGGTATTCTGTTTATGACAAAGATTCTACAACTAACAACATTATTTCAGAATATACCAAGTTGATGAAAAAAATAACTTTCTAGCATAAGCAACTTAATAAACTGTATTTTCACACCACTAGTATTGGTTTTATAGTTTTTCCTGCAATCAACACTATTTTCTGCCATTTATAAATTTTTGTAATTTTTATTTAGAATTCTTGAGTTTTATTTGCAACACTAAATAAAACTATCGTTCAATGAAAAAAATGGCATTGCCACTATTAGCCTTATGTTTTGCATCAAATGCAGTAAAGGCTCAGGCTCCTAAAATCAAGTTCGAAAAATATACTTTACCCAACGGGTTAAAAGTTATTTTGCATCAAGACAAAACCGCTCCTGTTGTTGCAATTACAGCATTGTACCACGTTGGTAGCAAAAATGAAGACACAGCACGTACAGGCTTTGCACACTTTTTTGAACACCTTTTATTTGAGGGTAGCGAAAATATAAAGCGTGGAGAATATGATAAGTATGTTGCAGGTGCAGGTGGTGAGTTAAATGCAAATACCACACAAGATCGCACCTTTTACTTTGAGCTATTGCCAAGCAATCAATTGAATTTGGGTTTGTGGTTAGAAAGTGAAAGAATGATGCATGCCAAAATTGAACAAATTGGCGTTAATACTCAACGTGAGGCTGTTAAAGAGGAAAAAAGATTACGTGTAGATAATCAACCTTATGGTACATTAATTGGCGAAACTTTTAAACGTGCTTTTAAAGTCCATCCTTACACTTGGCAACCAATTGGTAGTATGGAGCATTTAAACCAAGCTACTTTACAAGAGTTTTTAGATTTCTATCATACTTACTATGTACCTAACAATTGTGTTTTATCAATTGCAGGTGATATTAATATCGAAGAGGCAAAAAAGCAAATTGAAACCTATTTTGCCCCTATACCAAAAGGTACAAAAACAATACAACGCCCTACTGTAACTGAACCAGAATTAAATGGTGAAGTTAGAGATGTGATAGAAGATAATGTACAATTGCCATTATTACTACAAGCATATCGTGCACCAAAACAAGGTACAAGTGATTACTATACTTTTAGTGTTTTATCTACATTATTAAGTGGTGGGGAAAGTGCAAGAATGACTAAAAATTTGGTAAATAAATCTCAGCAAGCATTGGCTGCTGCTTCATTTCCTTATTTCTTAGAAGATGCAGGTTTGTTTATTAACTATGCTTTGCCTAATATGGGTAATAGTGTTGAAAAATTAGAAAATTCAATGGATTCTATTATCAATGATTTAAAAGTAAATTTAGTTGGTGATAAAGAATTTCAAAAAGTAAAAAATCAAATTGAAAGTGATTTTGTACAAAAAAATGCAAGTATGGCTGGTATTGCAGAAAGCTTAGCAAATTATGAAACCTATTTTGGTGATGCTAATTTAATTAACACTGAAATTGAAAAGTATAGAAAAGTAACAAAGGAAGATGTGATGGCAGTTGCTAAAAAGTACTTAAATAAAAACAACAGAGTGGTGCTTACCTATGTACCTAAGAAGAAATAATTATGAATAATGAGTTAAAAAGTAATGAGTTGAAAAGCATACTTACATTAACTAATAATCTGTAATTAATAATCAACAACTAAATAAATAAAATGAAAAATAAAATATTCAAAATTTCAAATATGCTAACAATTACAATGTTATTGTTAGCAGTAAATTTATCTGCACAGGTAGATAGAACTAAAGCACCAAAAGCAGGTCCTGCCCCACTTGTAAAAGTTGGCACTCCTGCAACATTTACTTTACCTAACGGTTTAAAAGTTTTTGTTGTTCAAAACAATAAACTACCTCGTGTTTCTGCAAGCTTAAGCTTGGATTTAGATCCATTATATGAAGGAGATAAAGCAGGCTGTGCAACAATTACAGGTCAATTAATGAGTCAAGGCTCTAAAACAAAAGGTAAAGATGCATTAGATGAAGAGGTTGATTTTTTAGGAGCAAACCTTAGCACCACTGCAACAAGTGCTTTTGTAAATTCTCTTAGTAATAACTTCAATAACGCATTTGCGTTAATGGCAGATGTTGTATTAAATCCTGCATTTGACAAAGAAGAGTTGGCAAAAATTAAAAAAAGAACAATTAGTGGTTTACAAACACAAAAAGATGATGCAAAAGCAATATCTAGAAAGGTTTCAAACGTGTTAATGTACGGTGTAAAACATCCTTATGGAGAGTTTGAAACAGAAAAATCTGTAGAAAGTATTGAGGTTAGTGATGTAAAAAAATATTACAATACTTATTGGAAGCCTAATGCTGCCTATTTAATATTTGTAGGTGATATTACACTAGCAAAAGCTCAAGCTTTAGCAACAAAGCATTTTGCAAAATGGCAAAAAGGTGTTTTGCCAAAAACATCATTTAATGCCCCAAAACCAGCAGCTAAAACTTTTATTGCAATTGTAGATAGACCATCAAGTGTGCAAAGTGTAATTAGCATTAATGCACCTGTACAATTAAAACCTGGTAGTGCTGATGCAATACCTGCAAGCGTTATGAATAGTGTGTTAGGTGGTAGTGCAACTGCTCGTTTGTTTATGAACCTACGCGAAAAACATGGTTTTACCTATGGGGCTTACTCGTCTTTAAGTGAGGATAAATTAGTAGGTAGTTTTAAAGCATCAGCATCTGTTAGAAACGAAAAAACAGATAGTGCTATTCAAGAGTTTTTGAATGAATTTAAAAGAATAAAAAACACAGCAGTTGATGCAGCAGAATTAACTACTATAAAAAACTATATGAATGGAAGTTTTGCTCGTTCATTAGAATCGCCATCTACCATTGCTGAATTTGCTTTAGATATAGCACGATATAAATTACCTGCAAAT
This sequence comes from Chitinophagaceae bacterium, assembly GCA_049241265.1. Taxonomy (GTDB): domain Bacteria; phylum Bacteroidota; class Bacteroidia; order Chitinophagales; family Chitinophagaceae; genus CAIVPM01. The sequence goes on along the minus strand of JBMLRA010000183.1, from coordinate 7,655 downwards.
TATTATCAACAATATTTAACCAATTTAGGAAATGTAACTGCTGCCAATGTTCAACAAATGGCAAATAAATATGTAATGCCAAACAACCTTTATATTGTAATTGTAGGTAATGCTAAAGAAATTGCAAAAGGCTTAGACAAATATGGCGAAGTAAAGTATTTTGATATTGATGGAAATGAAACTAAACCAGCAACAACAAAAGCAGTTGATGCATCTATAACAGGAGAAAGTATTATTAAAAAATATATTACAGCAGTTGGTGGCGATGCTGCTATTGCTACTGTTAAAGACATTGATATGAGTGGTAGTGCAAAAATTGAAGGTGCTCCAATGGACTTTGCAGTTAGTCAAAAATACATTTTATCAAAATCTTTCGCAATGAGTATGTCTGCGGGGCCAATGACAATTTTTTCTCAATCTGCAAAAGAGGGTGTTTATGCCAAGTCTCAACAAGGGCAAAATGTTCCTGTAGAAGAAGATGAGAAAGAAGAATTGGATGAAGAAACTTACTTTGTAAATGAGGTTTATTATCTAAAAAATAAGTACAGTTTCACTGTTAAAGGTATTGAAAGTGTTGATGGAAAAGATGCCTATGTTGTTGAGATTAAATCAGCAAAAGATAGAACTTTCACTAACTACTATGACGTAGAAACTGGCTTAAAAATTAAAAACTCTCATATTGAAGATGCAGGTCCACAAGGTAAAATGAATCTATATACAACTTATGGTAATTATAAGACATATAATGGTTTACAAATACCTACTGAAATAGTATCGTTTGTAGGTGTTAAAATATCAATCAATATCAAAGATGTAAAAGTAAATACAGGCTTAAAAGCTGAAGATTTAAAATAAAATTGACGTGCTTTAAATAATCACTTTCACATAATCTTTATAAAAGAGGCTGTCTCAACTTTTGAGACAGCCTCTTTTATAATTAACACTTGCAAATTTTTAATTTACTACTACTTGATTAAGCTTCGCTTCTTAAGGATTCTAATGAAATTATTAATATCCTAAATATTTTCCAGCCCCAGGCTCAACAACAGGTTTATTAAACCCTGTTTCAATATCTAGTTGCTTAATCATTAGTTTAATATCATTAGCATTTCCTCCTCCTTCGTTGGTAGCTTTATAGGTGCCGTTGTTATAGTTTACTTCAACGTTTCCTGTTGCCTTATCAACCTTATCACCAGAAAATGCAAAGAATTTTGGAGATGCTGCGTTATTGATGAATTTTAGAGAGCTATTAGGTCTTCCAAAATTAAGCCTAATACCATCTGCCTCAATAGACTCTACCATCCCTGCAACTTGTGGTGTAATTTTTATCACATTATCCGTAACACCTTTTTTCAATACTAGTGAACCAGTAAGCTCATTAATTTCAAAATTATCATTCGAAGTAGTTCGGTTTAAAGCAATAGTTTTATCTACATAAAACTTCAATTTTTTAATGTCCAGTCCATTTTCTTTCAGCTTAAAAAAAAGCTCTCTAGTAAATGGCACTAAAGCACCGGCATCTTCAATTTTGGGTGCTTGTACTTTTGGAGGTTCTACAACAGGTGTTGCTACAACTTGTTTTTTAGGTGCACAAGAAAACATAAGAGCTGTACAACCTATTGCTAAAAAAAAGTGGTTAAAGGGTTTAAGATTCATACATTTTTTTTAATAATACTAAACTAATAAAATCAAATATAATATCAAAAAGGAGTTTTACAATTTGATATGTTTTGAACTATTTCAAAAATTTCAATATTTCCTCACTATCTGGCTTAACATTGCTTGGGAAATATGCTAACATTTTACCATTTTCATCTAAAATGAATTTGTTAAAATTCCATTTAATACTCGCATCTAACACTCCATTTTCAGATTTACTGCAAAGCCATTTATAAATTGGTGCTGCATTATCTCCCTTAACATCCACCTTAGCAGATAATGGAAATGTAACGCCAAAACGGCTTTTACAAAATGTTTGAATTTCTGTTTCTGTGCCAGATTCCTGACCACCAAACTGATTGCAAGGGAAACCCACAACAACAAGCTTGTTTTTATTATCCTTGTAAAGTTTTTCTAAACCTTCGTATTGGGTTGTATAGCCACAAGCAGAAGCCGTATTTACAATTAATATTTTTTTACCTTTAAATGCAGCAAAATCAATTGTTTTACCATCAATACCTTTTACTTTAAATAGATGCACAGTATTACTTTTTTTAATAATAGAGAAAGATAATAAAGCAAGAATTGAGAATGTTAGAGCAATTGTTTTCATATTATTTAATTTATTGTTTTTCGTAGCAACCTAAATCTGGTGCTGCACCCACATTACGTGGTTGACCTTTTAAATCAAAGCTAAGTGTTGAACCTATTGCCTCATCAACACAAGGCGAAATATTTTTAAGTGTAAAATCAAAAATTCGTTTGCTATAATCTATCGAATTAAATTCAGGATTTGTAGTAGTAATTACATTATTAAATGTAATATCAGCAGGAACCGTTTTGTGCTTATATAAAATATTAGTCATGGAAACAGTAAATGGTGTAGAAGCTTTTCTAGCTGTTACCACTTCATCATCAACAAAACCGCCCTCTCCATACACAATGCTATTGTTTATGGTTGCATTTAATGGATTATAGGTAACATCGTTCTCGTTGGTATTACTTAGGGTAATTAAAGGTTTTTTGTGCGACAAATAATAATTACTAATGCTAACAAAGGTACAATGGTCAAAGCTGTAATTCCCCCCCGATAGTGCATATAAGCCATAGCCCACATTACTTACCAAACAATTTCTGCCTTTAATATTTGTATTTGTTCCACCAATTGCTACATCATAAATATTATCAAAAATACACTCATTTAAAGTTAACTTGGGTAGAGAATTTATAGATGGCGAAAATGCTATTACACCCTGATAGGAGTTCTTGATAATACAATGTTGTAGTAAATTATCTTTACTATTTTCCATAAAATAAATGCCTGGCCAACTACCTGGATAATCTCTATAAGGCTCATCGATTCTAATACCCTGAAAAACAATTTTTTCGTTTTGTGCCGTATCACCAATGGCATTTAAAGTGCCATTAATAATAATGGGTGCATTTGGATGGATATATATTTGAGTACCCTTTTGAATAGTAAGTTTTTTATTTTGATTAACTACCAAACTACCCAGAATAACAATAGGTTTATCATTAGTAAAAGCACTATCTTGAGTAACCACTACATTATTCATAAATCTTGCATTTTTACCATAAGCCTGCAATTGAATCCATTTGGTATTGCCATTAAACTCAATCTTAATACTATCTCTCACTAAAAAAGGAAGATTAGCAGCATTAGGATCAATACGAACAGTAGCAAACATATACAAGCTATCATTGGCTTCAAGGTCTATATTACTGAAACTAGTGCCAGGCAAGCCATCAACATTTAGTTTAAAGAAAGAGTTGGTGCCACCCATTAACGTTACACTAGTTAATTTTAATTTGCTATCATTTGCATTAAATATTTTTAGATATTGAGTTGTAGAACCTAAAGAAGTGAATACTGTATCAAAATGCAAAGTATCTTCAGATGTTCGTAAAATAGCATCAGCACTTGTTATAAAACCATCTTTTTTACAAGATGAAAAAACGATGATGGCAGTAACAATAGCTGCTGCAATATTTTTAAATGAATAGATGGAAAATATTTTTGTCATTGCATCAAAAGTAAGGAGGAAATAAAGAATGAAAAGATATTTATGAAATGGTGCAAGTAACAGCAGCGATGCTTAATTGTGTGTTAGAAATTTTTAATATTTCGCTGCCACAAGATTCAAGTGTAGCACCTGTAGTTACTACATCATCAACCAGTAAAATATGCTTCCCTTCTATGGCTTTTGGATTAGTAATATCAAACACACCATCCATATTGTGCCAACGATTAATACGATTTTCATGTGTTTGTGTTTCGGTAAAAACTTTTCGAATTACAATATTATGTAAGATAGGTTTATGCCAAATATCTGCAATACCTTGGCAAATTGCCATTGCTTGATTATAACCACGCTTAAATTCTTTTTTAGGGTTTAGGGGCAATGCTACTAATGCATCAATATCATTAAATCT
>JBMLRA010000183.1:0-3442 GCA_049241265.1 Chitinophagaceae bacterium | reverse complement strand
AAGCATTAAATAAATAATTATCAAGCTACAGTCCTTCATAAACAATAGCAGCCCCCTGCCCTACTCCAATGCACATTGTGGCCAATCCATATTTGCTATTTGTTCTTTTCATTTCGTGCAACAATGTTGTAGAAATTCTTGAACCACTTGCCCCTAAAGGATGACCAATTGCAATACTACCACCATTTACATTGATTTTACTTGTGTCTAAATTCAAGTCTTTTATACAAGCTAAAGATTGAGAAGCAAAGGCTTCATTCAATTCAATCAAGTTTAAATCGTTAGTAGAAATTCCCGCACGTTGCAGTGCTTTTTGTGAAGCAGGCACTGGACCAATACCCATTATAGATGGCTCAACACCAGCAACAGCAAGACTTTTAATCATTGCTATTGGTTGCAAGTTAAACAATTTAACTGCTTCCTCACTTGCTAACAACAAAGCTGATGCTCCATCGTTGATGCCACTACTATTGCCAGCAGTAACAGTTCCATCTTTTATAAATGCTGGTTTTAATGCAGCTAATTTTTCAAGTGTTGTTGCTCTTGGATGTTCATCTTGAGCAAATAAAACAGGTTGCTTATTTTCAATAATTTCCACTGGAATAATTTCATCGTTCCATTTGTTTTCTGCTAATGCTTTAAAATATTTTTCTTGGCTTTGTAGTGCAAATTCATCTTGTGCTTCTCTGCTAATATTCCATTGTTTGGCAACATTTTCAGCAGTTTCCCCCATTGTAAATGGATGATATAAATCACTCAAATTTTTATTAATAAAACGCCAACCCATTGTAGTATCAAAAGTTTCAATCTTTCTGCTAAAAGCTCCATCACTTTTTGCAGTTACAAATGGAGCACGAGTCATACTTTCTGTGCCACCAGCAATGTATAACATTCCTTCACCACAAATAATAGCACGTGCAGCATCCATAATACTTTGCAAGCCACTTGCACATAATCTATTTACAGTATTTCCACCAACTGTAACAGGTAAACCTGCAAGCAATGCAGCCATACGAGCAACATTTCTATTATCCTCACCTGCTTGGTTTGCTGCACCAGCAATCACATCTTCAATAACATTTACATCAATATTTGGATTGCGTTTTATCAATGCTTTTATAGTAAAAGCCAACAAATCATCAGGACGAATATTGCTTAATTTTCCTCCATATTTTCCTATTGGAGTTCTTACTGCATCTATTATATAACAGGGTTTCATTTTATTTAGTAATTTATTTAAGTTAAAATTTCAGACTAATTCCACTTGTTAAGCAAAGGTTTGCTTTTTTTGTATTGGCATCAAAAAGATTATCGTTTGAAAAATAGTTTTTAGCTTCTATTCTAAATAAACAATTTTCATTTACCATATAATCGTAATTCAGAGAAGCACCAGAAACTACAAATCCATTGAGATTATTTGCATCTATAACCAATTGTTTCTTGTCATTAAAATGTTCGTATCTGAAAGTAAGCTTATTATTCACAGATAGTGACTTTCTAACGATAATAACAGGCGAAAACCAGTTGCCTTTACTTTCTGTTCCAAAATCAAATCCTACTGTAAACCCAATTTTAGAATTGGGTTCGTAAATAGCATATAAATTATGATATGTTCTTGTATTTTTAACACTATCAGGATAAACACTTCCAATGAAATTACTATAGTTTAATGTAAGTTTGGCATTAGGTTTATAAGTAATTTGAGCCCCAGCATTCAACTTGTTAAACCCATCTTTTCTTTCAATCGTTTGCCAGCCATTGAGCAATAAAAAAGAAGTTGTAAGTGTTTTCTTTTTGTTGATGAATGTAAGTTTTGCCCCTGTTTCAAAATAAGGGGAATTTTCTGCAAGTAAAGATCTAGTGAGTGTCCAGCAGTCTTGAGAGATAGCACTCTCAAATCCAATGTGAGATGGCATTACACCAATATCTAACCAAATATTTTTGTATTTGGATAATCTTATTCCAACATTAGCTTCCAAAATATTTTGCAATATCAATGGTTCATTTGCAAGGTTGTAACGAGTGTAATCACCTGTCATTAATGCTAAGTTAGCTCTAGTGTTTTTATCCTCATAATTGGCTTTTATATAGGCAAGATTAATTCCAATTTGATTGTGCATTCTATGGTTATACGAGAAATTATTCTTAGTGTGATTTACTGGATTTGCAAAGTCAAAAGAATAATAACCTTCTATATATCCTGAAATATTAATTACGGATTTACTTGAATCTTGCGAATAAAGTGTTGTTGCCATTAAAGAAACAACAACAATAATATATGACTTCATAATGAAATACAAATTGAAAACTAATTATACTACACAAACAAATCTTGATACAATTTTGCACCAGCTACCACACTATACTTTGATAAATCTGTGATGCCTTCTTTAGCTAAAACATCTTCGTCAATAAAAGTATTTCCTGTATATTCCAAATTAGTTTTACTTAAAATAAAATAAGCAGCATCTGCAAGTATATCTGTTGTTCTACTCATATTGGCAAGCATTTCTCCACCCAATAAATTTCTTACAGCAGCAGTATCTATAGTAGTTTTGGGCCATAAAGCATTGCTTGCAATTCCATCTTTTTTAAACTCAGCTGCCCAAGCCAACGCCATCATACTCATATTAAACTTACTCATTGTATATGCAATATGTGGACCCATCCATTTATCAACCATATTGATGGGTGGAGATAAAGTAAGAATATGTGCATTGCTACTTTTTTTAAGATGAGGTATGCAAGCCTGTGCCATTAAAAATGTACCACGAACATTAATGTCGTGCATCAAATCAAAACGCTTAGGTTCTGTTTGCAAAGTGCCAGTTAATTGAATGGCAGATGCATTGTTTATTAATACATCAATACCGCCAAAAGTTTCAATAGCTTTATCAACTGCTGCTCTAATTTGCTCTTCGTTTCTAATATCAAGTTGCACAGCCAAAGCCTTGCCACCAGCAGCTTCTATTTCTTTCGCAGCACTGAAAATAGTACCACCAAGTTTTGGGTTTTCTTCTGTACTTTTTGCAGCAACGATAATATTTGCACCATCTTTTGCAAGTTTTAAAGCCATTGCTTTGCCAATGCCACGAGATGCACCTGTGATGAAGATTGTTTTGTTATTGAAATTCATTTGGCTATTTTTTATGGATGCTGCAAAGAATGCAAGCATTGAAAATGTTATTAAAGAATCAAATATATTAAAGAACGTATTAGATGATGATATAGACTTTAAATAAAGTGATTTCGACAAACTTATTATAGCAGATTACAAACCCCTACCACCAGTTACAGCACTATAAACTTTGGGTAATAATTTTCTTAAACTATATCCAATAAATATTGATATTACTACAAGTGCTATTGGCACTAGCAAGAAACTAACAATTCTGTAATAACTAAAATGCTTAAAATGTAATGAAACAATTTTATTGATATA
>JBMLRA010000182.1:3514-15500 GCA_049241265.1 Chitinophagaceae bacterium | reverse complement strand
GCGACAGTGATCGTAGCGAAGAAATAAATGACAAATTGCAAGAGTATAAAGAAAGCAGAGAAATTTTAAAACAACAAATAGAAGAAGAAAAAAGAGATTTAGAGGAAAAGGCAAGAGACTTAAAGGAAAAAGAAAGAGAGTTTAATAAAACAATTGATTCTACAATTATTAGAAGAACAACTCAAGTAGATGAAAAACCTACCATTTTGCCAAAAGAAAAGTCAAAAACATCGCAACTTTATTTAGCTAATATTTTAATGGATAAGTTTTCGATATAGCTTTTAAAATAAGTTGGTTTGGTTTATAGTTAAGAAAGCCCTGCACAATTAATGTGTGGGGTTTTCTGTTTTTTTAAATTTATAATTTAAGCTAATCAAATTATTAAAGCCCATATTTATCAACTAAATAAATTAAAGCAGCCATATTAACTGCACCCAAAAGCAACTCTCTTTTATTTACATTTTCAAAAACATCATTTTCGGTGTGGTGTAAATCAAAATAGCGTTGGCTGTCTGGCAACAGTTCAGCAACAGGTGTTTTCAATTTTTCGTTCAAAGGGCCAATATCAGCACCTCCACCACCAGCTTCTAATTTGTAAGTGCCATAAGGTTGCAATAAATGAATCCACGATTGAACCTTCTTTAACTGTTCGTTGTTTAATTTCAAACTAAAGCCTCTTGGGGTAAATCCACCTCCATCTGTTTCAAGTGCAAACAAATGTTTTTCATTTTTTGTAGCAGCTTCTTCAGCATATTTAATTCCACCTTTCAATCCATTTTCTTCATTAGCAAAAAGCACAAAACGAATGGTGTGTTTGGGTTTGTAATTCATTGCTTTTAAAACACGCAATACTTCCATTGTTTGCACAACACCAGCACCATCATCATGAGCACCTTCACCAACATCCCAGCTATCTAAATGCCCACCAATAGTAATAAATTCATCAGTATTAGTGCTACCTTTTAGTTCTCCAATTACATTGAAGGCAACGGCATCAGCCATCATTTTTCCATGAGTTTTAATAGAAACAATCACCTGATTTTTTGAACATAAATCCCATAATTTATCAGCATCTTGTAGCCCCAGAGCAGCAGCAGGAATTTTGGGAAAAGAATCGTTGTATTTCATCATTCCAGTATGTGGCAAATTATCTGTTGAGCCAGATAAGGAACGAACTAAGCAACCAACTGCACCATATTTTGCTGCTTTTGCTGCACCAAGATACCTGTATTTTCCAGCATCACCATAAGCATTAAAAGTTTCAACATAAGTTTGGTTGAAAGCATAATTAAAAAAAACTATTTTGCCCTTTATTTCATCTTTCCTTTTTTCCAATTCATCAAAACTCTTAATGGCAATAACATTTGCCTTAGCAGTTCCACCATTTGAATTGCCCAATGCAATTGAATGTAAAATGTGTTTTTGTTTTTGGTTATTGATGCTAATAATTTCAATCACATCGCCATTACCACGTACCCAATGTGGCACTTTGCATTCTTGCAAAATCACATTGTCAGCACCAGCTTCATTCATTGTTTTATTACCCCAATCCATTGCTTTTGCAAAAGCAAGTGAGCCACTAATTCTATTGCCTATTTTTTTTGTAAGATGGTGTAACCAATCATAAGCTTTGCCATTTAATAGAATGTCGTCGCTCATTTTTTTAATAAAAATAGAATCTGAATTTTGGCTAACCCCTATAAATGGTAATAGTACTATGGCAAGTAATAATTTCTTCATTTTACTTAGTTAAAGTAATAAAAGTAAGGAATTACCAGTTAGTTGTTGCAATAAGTGTTTTGCCACACAAACTACTAAGCATAACTGTTTGGCTCTTTAAATAATAAGGTGGTGCATAGTATTGATGCATCATTGGGTCGGCAAATTTGAATGCAATAATTTTTTTATGCTTTAATTTTTGATAGCTTTTACTACCAATAAATATCATTCCATTTTTATCTGATGAAATAATGGGTGTAGCACCATTAACAGGCTCTAAAACTAATTTAAAAGCTATAGATTTTACTTTCTTCTTGCCATCATCTTTACACCAAATAAAACATTGGCTATACAAACAAGATGCAATTAGAGTAAGCAAAGTAATCATTAATCCTCTCTTCATATTTGGCGTTTAAATGCTATAAACTGCAATCCATTCTACAATATTTACTGTATAATTTTTCGTATAAAGGAATGATGTTTTCTAATGAAAATTTATTAGCTTGTGCAAAAGCCTGAGTCTTCATTTTTATTAAGCGTTCTTCATCTTGTAACACAGCAATAGCTTGTTTACTCATTGTTTCAACATCGCCAACATTTGCCATAAAGCCAGTAACGCCATCAATATTAATTTCTGGTAATCCACCAGCATTTGTGCTAATAACAATAGCCCCTGCAGCCATAGCTTCTAATGCACTTAAACCAAAACTCTCGTAATCGCTGGTTAATAAAAATATGTCACTCACGTTCATTATGTCCTCCATTTGCTCTTGCTTGCCCACAAAACGAACATCATCAGCAACACCTAAACTTCTAGCTAAATCCTCAGCAGCAGGGCGTTCTGGGCCATCGCCAACCATCATTAATTTTGCAGGAATGGCACTTCTAACTTTAGCAAATACTTTAATTACATCATCTACACGTTTTACTTTTCTAAAATTACTTGCGTGCAATAATATTTTCTCACCATTGGGTGCTATTACTTTTTTAAATGCGTCAATTGGTTTTTTGGCAAAACGCTGTACATCTACAAAATTTGTTATTACTTCTATTTCTTTTGTAATAGGAAAGTTTTTATATGTTTCTTCTTTCAAATTTTCACTAACTGAAGTTATAGTATCACTTTCATTGATGGAGAAGGTTACAACTGGTTCATAGGTTTTATCTCTTCCTACAAGCGTAATATCTGTGCCGTGTAATGTTGTAATAACAGGAACAATTCTACCAGTTTTGCTTTTCACAATTTGCTTTGCCATATATGCTGCACTAGCATGTGGAATAGCATAATGCACGTGCAATAAATCTAAATCGTGATTAATAATAGCATCTACCATTGTGCTTGCTAGTGCTACTTCATATGGTGGATAATCAAACAAGGGATATGTTGGTACACGTACTTCGTGATAAAAAATATTGGCATTAAAAACATTCAATCTAACTGGTTGTTGATATGTTATAAAATGTACCTGATGACCTTTATCTGCAAGAGCTTTGCCCAATTCTGTTGCTAAAACGCCACTTCCACCAAATGTGGGATAACAAGCAATTCCTATTTTCATTTTATATATTATTTAAGGAGTGTATTCATTAGAATCCCTAACGAATAATTTATTTACAAAATAACACTGTTTAAAACACATAATATTAATATTTACTTTCATGGTAAATGAGGTTACTTTTGAATTTTAGGGCAAAGCGTAATATGTTTAAATCGCTTAGCTATTAACAAATAATATTTATATAATCAATGTGTCACTTTAAAAATATTTTAGGCTTTACTTTTTTACTCTTCGTTACTGTTATTTGTAAATCTCAGGATACTACTAATCAAAAAGATATTAATGATGTATTGCATTTCATTTTTAAAAAAAGAGATACAGCAGTAAAAAAAGAGCCTACGTCTAAATACCATTTATCAGTATTGCCAGCTTTGGGCTATGCTTGGCAAACAGGTTTTTCGGTGGTTATCACTTCAAATATTGCTTTTAAAACGAGTAATTTACCCAATCAAAAAACATCCAGTATTAATACAGGGTTTACCTATTCACAATACAACCAAATTATAGCCCCATTAACCATTAACTACTGGACAAAAAATAATAAACTAAACATTGTTACTGATTTTAGGTTTTTAAACTACCCACATTATGTTTTGGGAATAGGCACAACAGCAGAACCAGAAAAGGAATTTCCCATTTCATTAACACAATTAAAACTGCACCAATCTGTTTTAAAAGAAATTTCAAAAAACACCTACGTTGGTGCTGCATTTCAATACGATCAATTTTGGAATTTGAATGGACTAGATTCTGCTATAGATAATTTACCAAGTTCAATGCAAAAAATTACTGGAAGCAACGAGGTTGCTGTGGGCTTAGGATTAAGGTTTTTATATGATAGTAGATTAAACCAGATAAACCCTCAGAAAGGATTATACAATAGCATTATTTTAAGAAATAATTTCGCTAAATTAGGAAGTGACAATAATTGGGCATCACTAGTAACAGATACAAGATTGTTTGTTCCATTTCCAAAAAAGTCTAAAAACGTATTGGCTTTTTGGCTGTATAACTGGCAAAATTTTGGAAGTGGAATTCCTAATTATTTATTGCTTCCAAGTAATGGATGGGATGATAATCATAACACTGCAAGAGGCTATTTACAAGGGCGATTTAGAGGAACAGGTTTACATTACTTAGAAAGCGAATATCGATTTTCAATAACCAATAATGGATTAATTGGAGGTGTAGCATTTATGAATATACAGAAATACGACCAAGAACTTTTTTACATTAAGAATGATGTTAAATTGGGCTACGGGTTGGGTTTAAGAATTAAATTTAATAAACATTCAAATGCCAATGTGTGTATTGATTATGGATTTGGACAAGGTGGCTCTAGAGGATTTTTTGTAAATATTGGTGAAGTTTTTTAACCAATTACTTTATTTCAACCAACTCACTTAAATTATTATTAACACTTATTGAAGCTATATAAACTTTTGTAGTTAAATCATTCAATAATTCGTTTAGGTTTATTTGCTCTGTTTCTTTTAAAATAATTTTTTTACAAGTAGCATTCGCTTTGCTATTTCCAATAAAAAATGCATACCCCTTTATTTTTTTACTACCAACATACGTTATTCCAAAGTTGTTATTGGGTTTAGCATTTATAATGGGTTTACTAGGTTTTTCATTATCAATCCAAGGCATTGGTGGCACAATTGCTGGTGTTGAATAATAGTTTTGTTGAAGGCTATCATTCCAACCATTAGGGTTTTTGTTAAAACTAATACTACTAAAATATGCACTGCCTTGTACTGTAGCATATTTACGCAAGTTTTTAATTTCATTGGGTAGTTCATTTTTGTCTCTCCAACCCTTTGTGGTTCCTGCTCTATATGGAGCATGGCCTATGTATAAGTGTCTTTCGCCAGTGTATTTACTCCACCAATTTAATAATGTGTCAAAGTCGCACAAATTATGCCCCCGCTCCCAATAAAGTTGAGGTATTATATAATCTACCCATCCATTTTTTACCCATAATAAAATATCGGCATATAAATTATCATAGTTGGTAATTCCTGCTTTTGTGTTGCTGCCATTAGCATCTTGGCTAGTATTTCTCCACACGCCAAATGGGCTAATTCCAAATTTTACCCTTCGTGGTTGTGCATTTACAGCTTGCCAAATTTGTTTAATAATGCTATCGCAATTGCTTCTTCTCCAGTCTGCTTTACTTAATCCGTTGCCATATATTTTATAATATTTCCAATCGGGAAATTCTGTGCCTTTTGCATCGGGATAAGGATAAAAATAATCGTCAATATGTATACCATCAATATTGTAACGTTCAATTAAATCGTTCATGATATTTATAAAATGTGTTCTTACTTCTTGTAAAGAAGGATTAAAGAATTTTTTTCCATCATAATTCAAAAAAAGCGATGGTTTTGTTTTAGAAAGATGCTCTGGTGCAACAGAGGATTCTTTATTACTAAACACTGCACGATAAGGGTTTAACCAAGCATGAAATTCCATTCCTCGTTTGTGGGTTTCATCAATCATAAATTGTAAAGGGTCGTAGTATGGATTTGGAGCCTGTCCTTGTTTGCCAGTTAAATATTCGCTCCAAGGTTCGTATTTACTAGGATACAATGCATCGCCACTAGGTCGAACTTGAACAATTAGAGCATTCATTCCATTACGTTGATGCAAATCTGCCAGTTTAATAAATTCTGCTTTTTGTTCGTCGGTAGTTAAAGTTTTTGCACTTGGCCAATCGCAATTAACCACACTTGCTACCCAAACAGCCCTAAATTCAAATAAGGGGTTTTTTTGAATTTGTGCAAAAACAACATTGTTGAACAAAGAAAGATATATAAAAAAGGAAATTAGTTTTTTCATACTATTTAACAAATGTAAAGTGCTATTAAGATTTTACACGATTTGTGGCTGAATTGATATAAAAGATTTATAAAATGCAAGAATATCGCAGTATTTTACTCCAAAAAAACAAATTGATTGCATAGTAATTACTTTCGCAGAAATGTATCAAATTCTTCGCCAATTATTATTTTGTTTTCCACCCGAACAAGCACATCATATTTCAATGAATTTGCTTAAAACTAGCTGTTCATTACCATTTATAAAAAAAATAATTGAAAAGCAGTTTTGTTTTCAAGATACTTTTTTAGAGAAAGAGGTATTTGGATTGCACTTTAAAAACCCTGTTGGTTTAGGTGCAGGATTCGATAAAAATGCTTTGTATTTAAACGAGTTGGAAGCATTAGGTTTTGGATTTGTAGAAATTGGAACAGTAACCCCAAAAGCACAACAGGGAAATCCACAACCAAGATTATTTCGTTTACCCAAAGACAAAGCCCTTATTAACAGAATGGGTTTCAATAATAATGGAGTTGAGGTAATAAAAAAGCAGCTTGAAGATTGGCAAATTAATAGTCAAAAGTCAATAACAAAAAAGTTAATTGTTGGGGGTAATATTGGAAAAAACAAAGTCACCGAAAATGCAGATGCCTGGAAAGATTATAACATTTGCTTTAATGAATTATTTGATGTGGTTGATTATTTTGTGGTAAATGTTAGCAGCCCCAATACACCTGGTTTGCGTGAGTTGCAGGATAAAGAAATGCTGAGGAAAATATTGCTGGAACTGCAAAATATTAATCAATCAAAAGCATCAACAAAACCTTTATTGCTAAAAATTGCCCCCGATTTAACAACTAGTCAGTTAAATGATATTGTTGCTTTAACCAATGAAACTAGTTTAGATGGATTGGTTATTGCCAATACTACTATTGATAGAGAAAATTTGCTTACAAGTAAGCTTGAAATTGAAAAAATTGCCAATGGGGGATTAAGTGGTAAACCAATTAAATTAAAAAGTGATACTGTATTGCAGTATGTACACAAGCAAATACCACAAATACCAGTAATTGGTAGTGGTGGTATTTTTAATGGACAAGATGCAAAGGACAAAATAAGTGCTGGAGCTAGTTTAGTACAAGTTTGGACAGGATTTATTTATGAAGGCCCGTCGATTGTGAAGAATATCTGCAACGCACTAAAAAAATAATACACAGTTTGTAATTATTGAGATAGCTACACTACCAACAACTATCTTTGAATTTAATCATTATGGAACATTTACTTACCACCGAAAGTTTAATTAGTCTTTTAGTTTTAATTGTATTAGAAGTTGTTTTAGGAATAGACAATGTAATTTTTGTAAGCATTATTTTAAACCGCCTACCAAAAGAAAAGCAATCTAAAGCCCGAGCAACTTGGATGTTTACAGGTATTGCTATCAGATGTTTATTGTTATTTGGATTAACGTGGTTGTTAGCACAAAAAGGTAAAACCTTGTTTTCTTTTATGGGCAATCATTTCGATTTGTCTAGTTTAATAATGCTGGCAGGAGGCTTGTTTTTAATTTACAAAACCGGCAAGGAAATTCACGAAAAATTAGAAGGAGAAGTAGAACATCAATATGCAGGGAAAAGCAAACCTTTATCTTTTGCTAATGCAGTTTTGCAAATAATGCTGATTGATTTAGTGTTTAGTTTTGATAGTATCATTACCGCAGGTGGCACAGCTAAACATATTGAGGTAATGATTACTGCAGTAGTTTTTGCAATGGTTATTATGTTTGTTTTTAGTCCTAAAATTTCAGCCTTTATTCACAAGCACCCAACCTTTAAATTACTTGCACTTAATTTTTTAATTATGATTGGTTTTACGCTTTTAGTTGAGGGTTGGAATCATGAAGCAGCAGAGAAACTGCATTTAAAAAACTACGTTTATTTCGCTATGGCATTCTCGTTTATTAACGAATTGTTGAATATGAAATTAAGAAAAAAGAATGCTAGGCCTGTTGAATTAAGAGAACCAAAATTGCAACAAGAGGACGAGAAAAGTGATATGGCTAGTTAGTTGAATTTTAAGTATCGATAAGTTTTTTGCACATAAATTAAAAACAATACGTGGCAACAACATATAAAAATGCTAAGGTAAGTTCAGGGATAGATTGGCTATCTGTATGGATTTATGGCATATTAGTAGCATTGGGTATTCTTTGCATTTTTATGGTAGAATACAAGCCTGATACTAATGTACTTCAAAACTTTTTAGCAGGTAAGGCGAATTACAGCAAGCAATTAATGTTTGCAGGAGTTTCTGTTGTTATTGCATTATTTATTTTGTTAGCAGATAGTAAATTGTTTACTGCATTTGCTAATTTGTTTTATGCTTTTGGGGTTGTGTTAATGCTATCCACATTTGTAATTGGCAAAGCCATAAATGGCTCTAAAAGTTGGATACCATTAGGAGGGGGATTTAATTTGCAACCAGTAGAATTGTGCAAAATTTTTACTGCCCTTGCTTTAGCCAAATTTTTATCTAGGCAAGAAACAAATTTTAGTAGACCCAAGTCTCAAATTATTGCTATATCACTAGCATTGTTTCCATTGTTGGTTTCTACTATGCAGCATGAGCTTGGTTTAGGGCTGGTTTATACTTCTTTTTTTATAGTAATGTATAGAGAGGGTTTGCCCCCAACAATTATGATTATTGGTGCTTCTTTGGGTGTATTGGCTATTGCATCTATTATCGTTGAGCCTAATACTTTGGCTATTTCACTCACAGTATTAGCAGCTTTGTTCATCTATATTTTAAGAAGACAAATGAAACGAAATCGTTTCTTGTTAAGATGGATTATTGGTATTTGGGTTTTTGCTGTAGGCTTTCAACGATTTGCAGTTCCATTTATTTTTAATCATGTTTTTGAATGCTATCAAAGTACTAGAATTTTCAACGCTTTTGGTGGCGATTATGATTGTTCACAAAACAAACACGTTGCTAAAGAAGGAAGTAAACCTCATAGAAAACCCGATGATTACAATGTTCGTCAAAGCAAGATAGCCATTGGTTCAGGTGGATTACTTGGAAGAGGATTTTTAAAAGGCACTCAAACACGTGGTAAATATGTACCAGAACAGCATACAGATTTTATTTTTACATCTTTGGGTGAGGCCTTTGGATTTGTAGGTTGTGTTGCATTTCTTGGTTTGTATTTATTCTTTTTATTCAGGATAATAAGAATGGCAGAAAGGCAAAGAAGTGTGTTTAGCAGGGTGTATGCCTATTGTGTTGCCAGCATCATTTTCTTTCATATAGCTTTAAATATTTTAATGACAATTGGTTTATTTCCATCGCCAGGAATCACCTTGCCAATGATTAGTTATGGAGGCTCTTCTTTGGTAACTTTTACAATTTTGATATTTATTTTAATTCGATTAGATGCAGACAGGCAAATGGTTTTAAGATAATTTATTTAATATGAAAATCATCATTACATCAGCCACAGAATTTGAAACTGAAGAAGCCAAAAAGAAAATCAAATCAACAAAAAAAATAGATATTTCATTTTCAGTTACTGGCATTGGAATGTTGGCAACGGCTGTAAATCTCACTAAAATTATTTATGAGCAAAAGCCCGATTTGATGATACAAGCAGGCATTGCAGGCTGTTTTGATGAGGATATTGAATTAGGAAAAGTAGTATTGATTGAAAAAGAGTTTTTAGGAGATTTGGGTGTTGAAGAAAATAGTAAATGGATAGATGTTTTCGATTTAAAATTAATAGAGGCTAGCCAAAAACCATTCAATAAAAAAGCAATCATTAATAAGCGAATCAAGCAATATAATTGGGGTAATTTACCAATTGTAAATGCTGTTACTGTTAACCAAATAACAACGCAGCCACAACACATTAATCAATTAATAAAAAAGTACAAACCAACTATTGAAAGTATGGAAGGTGCTGCATTGCATTATGTATGTAATAGTTTTAATATTCCTTATTTGCAAATACGTTCTATATCAAATTATATTGGCGAGAGAGATAAAACAAAATGGAAAATGAAGTTGGCGATTAATAATTTGAATAAAGGAATAAGAGAGGTAATAAAATTATTAAACTAAGACTGCAAAATGAGTTTATTTAAAAGATTATTACTGACACTTCCATTCATAATTATTTCATATTTTGTAATATCAAGTCGATTTGAAAAAGATGGCTGCTCTGCTTTAATTGAAATAGTTTTCTTAGTGGTAGAATTCATTATTTTGGTACTTTGTTTTATGCTTGCAATTGTAACCTCACTTAAAAAGCGACAATCTGGAAAATTAAAAATTGAGCCAACCTCTGGCATTATCATTTTTCTTACTTCATTAATTCTTTTCGTCAGCGTTCTATTTCCTGAATTGCTTAAAAGTAAGATTACTATTGAAGCTATTAATAAAGATTTTGGAACAATAATTGGCAATCAAAAAATGTTATTGCGAAAAAACAATACTGCAACATTTTATGAGATAGATGCTGATTTAACTTGTTATCAAACTATTGAATATTCTATATTAAATGATACGATAATATTCAAGAACTCATTACCATTAAACCATAATAAGAAAATTTCAAAAAGGTACATTATCAAGCAAAGTGAATTGATTCCTATATTAGTAGATAGTGTTAATTCCGTTAGTTTTAACATAGTAAAAAAGTCATAAATGCTCACACTCGCTTTTTCGCCTTGCCCAAACGATACTTTTATTTTCGATGCTTTAGTCAATAAAAAAATTGATACTGAAGGATTGGATTTTGAAGTACACTTAGAGGATGTTCAAACCCTTAATCAATGGGCATTACAGGGCAAAATAGATTTTACTAAAATAAGCTACGGTGTGTTGCCATTAATTCTAAATAACTACCGTGTTTTAGAAAGTGGTGGAGCATTAGGTAAAGGTGTTGGACCATTATTAATAAGGAATAAGGAATTGGGAATTGGGAATTGGGAACAAGAAAACGAAGTAGCCATTCCTGGCGAAAATACAACTGCACATTTACTTTTTTCATTAGCATATCCCAATGCAACCAATAAAAAATTTATCGTGTTTAACCAAATTGAAGACTATGTGCTAAACAATGAAAATGCCTTGGGTGTTATTATTCACGAAAACCGATTTACCTATCAACAAAAAGGGTTACACAAAATTCTAGATCTTGGAGCTTATTGGGAAGAAAAATATAACTTACCTATACCATTGGGGTGCATAGTAGCTAATCGTAAAATTGATAAACAAATAGCTGCCAAAGTTGATACACTGATACAAAAAAGTTTGCAATATGCTTTTAACCACTACCCTATCATTACAAATTATGTAAAACAACATAGCCAAGAAATGGAAGAAAGTGTAATGAAACAACATATTGATTTATATGTAAATAATTTTTCTTTAGGCTTAGGTGTTGATGGAAAAGCAGCAGTTATTAAGTTACTTGAAGTTTATAAGCAACTTAACCTTTGTGATCCTTTTGACTATTCAGAAATATTTGAAAATACAAGTAAGTAACTTGTATTACTTACGTATAAAGCTTGCTATTTTAATTTTGAAATATTCATTTGATGAATGAACAATTAGAATATATAAATAGTAGAACATAAAACAAAAGTTCAAACTGTAATGGAGTCCCTATTATCTCAAATTAAATCTTGCACCATTTGCCAATCCGTTTTGCCATACAACCCCAAGCCAATTATTAGAGCAAGTGAATATGCTAAAATTTTAGTTATTGGTCAGGCACCTGGGCAAAAAGTGCAGAACAGCGGTATTCCTTGGGACGACCTTAGTGGCAAGGCTTTGAGAGAATGGCTTGGTGTAAATAGTGAGCAATTTTATGATACCAATTT
>JBMLRA010000182.1:1398-3414 GCA_049241265.1 Chitinophagaceae bacterium | reverse complement strand
TATATTCCTTTGCCACACCCATCTCCACGCAATAATATTTGGATGAAAAAGAACCAATGGTTTGCAGCCGATGTTATACCATATTTGCAATATCAAGTTAAAACCATTTTATCAAAATAACAATGAAACAATATTTTATTAAGCTTGTTGAAAGCGAAATTTGGGCGAACAACCTTTTGGCTGATGCACTTGAAAAAGCAACAAATGTGGATGATAGAAGTTTGTTGTTATTCTCGCATCTTTTATCATCATATAGCATGTGGATGAGCCGAATAAAAGCCACTGAATTTACTACGACTCTTTTTCAGGAAAGAACATTAGCCGAAAGTAAACAACTGATGCAAACAATGTTTGCCGATTTGCAACAATATCTTGAGACGATTGATGATAAAGAGCTTGAGCGAATTGTTCATTTTACCTTTCCTATAGATGGCAGCAAAAGAACAATGAGTGTTGCAGATGCTTTAATACATATTGTTACACATTCCTGCTATCATCGTGGGCAAATAATATCGCAACTTAAAGGCAAAATTGAGATACTTCCTTTAACAACTTATATTGCTTTTGCAAGTAAATTAGAAGCATAGTTTTATGACCAACAATCAACAGCTTATAGCCAATTATATTCAAAAATTTGTGCAGCTTTTGCCCGAAGAAGTTGAAGTTTTTTGCAATAGTTTTAAAGAAACCAAAATTAAGAAGCGTCAATTTATTGTGCAGCCCGAGTTTACTGCCAAATATAGAAACTACATTGTTGATGGTGCTTTTAGAAGCTATGTGGTTGGCGATAATGGCGAAGACCACACCATTACTTTTGCCATTAAAGATTGGTGGATTACCGATTATAACAGCTACATTTTTCAGAAACCTGCTACAATGTTTGTAGTGGCTTTAGAAGATAGTTTGATAATGCAATTAGATTTTAAAACCGAGCAGGAACTTAAACAAATGAACCCAAAGTTTGAAACTTTTTTTAGGATGATTGCTGAACGTAGTGTTGCATTTTATCAACGTAGGTTAATAACCAATCTTACCAAAACTGCAGAAGAAAGATACCACGAATTTGATGAAAAATATCCTGCTATTGTGCAACGTGTTCCTCAATATGCTTTAGCCTCTTTTTTAGGAATGACCACCGAGTATTTATCTAAGTTGAGGAATAAAAGAGTGGGTAAAAAATCTTAATCTAGTTCAACATTTATACTTCATCTACAACAACCTAATTTCCTAATCTACTTCATTGGAAAACGCCTCTTTTGAATAGCACTTTTGCATTGTCAAACAACGACAAATTAGTTTAAAAATTAAATAAATTACAATGCAAAAATTCACAGTTCCCACCAGAGGAGAAGTATCTGAAAACAATCAACAGTTATTTGATGGCTTACAAAAAGGCTTAGGCTTTGTACCAAATTTGTATGCTTACTTCGCAAAAAGCGAAACAGCTTTGGCAGATTATTTAGCTTTTCAAAATCGTAAAAGCACTTTAAGGGCTAAAGAAAGAGAAGTGATTAATTTAATAGTAAGCCAAGTAAATGGTTGCAGGTATTGCCAAAGTGCCCACACTGTTTTGGGTAAAATGAATGGCTTTACCGATGATCAAGTTATTGAATTAAGAAAAGGTTCTGCATCCTTTGATGCTAAGTTAGATGCTTTGGTAAAATTTGCTAAAAGTGTAACCGAAAACAGAGGAAGAGCTACACAAGAAAGTAAAGAAGCATTTTTTGCTGCTGGATATACAGAAGGAAATTTAGTAGATGTAGTAATTGTTGTTGGTGATAAAATTATCAGCAATTACATTCACAATCTTACAGGCTTTGAAATTGATTTTCCAGTTGCTGATGTGATTTAAGTAGAACAGAAAGCTTGGTTAATTTTTTAATAAAGGCAGTGCAATGTTAATTGTGCTGCCTTTATACTTTTGTAACTGTAAGTTTTCTATCATTGCTTCGTAATAACGGGTTCAATTGCATATATGAAACATAGCTTCACACATAAAGATGGATTGGGAAAACT
>JBMLRA010000182.1:0-1298 GCA_049241265.1 Chitinophagaceae bacterium | reverse complement strand
CGATTGGCAAAAAAACAATACTTAGATAAGTCTGAAATAGTTGAAGAAAAATTCAATTTATTAAGGCAATACAATGTTTTGGTTGAGATACATTTTAGAAAAGAACGTCAAGTGCAATTTTATGCTGGCTTACTTAATAAATCGCCTAAAACTATCTCTAATATTTTTTCTTTATACAGCAAAAAAACACCACTACAAATTATACAAGAACGTGTGATTACAGAAGCCAAAAGATTGTTCTATTACACAGATAAATCAGTTAAAGAAATTGCAGATGATTTAGGTTTTGAAGATGTAGCACATTTCAGTAAATTTTTTAAAAATTGTACTGCTCAAAACCCATCTGAACTTAAAAAATCAGCACTTACAAGGAATTAGGGAAGAATGTACAAATGATAGGGAACTATGTCTATTGAATGCCGTCCAGATGGACGGCATTTTTGCATTATTAAATCAAACAAATAAAAAAATGAAATTTCTATTAACAACATTACTTGCTTTTGTATCTTATACAAGTAGCTTTTCGCAAACAACAAAATATTACAATTCTAATGGCACAGCAATTAAAGGATATGACGTAGTTGCTTACTTTTTACAAAATGCAGCAGTAGAAGGAAAAGATGATTTTTCTTTTGAATGGAGTGGTAGTAAATGGAAGTTTTCTTCTCAATCTAATTTAGATAGTTTCAAAGTAAATCCAGCCAAATATGCTCCACAATATGGTGGTTACTGTGCTTATGG
The DNA here is from genome assembly GCA_049241265.1 of Chitinophagaceae bacterium. Classification (GTDB taxonomy): domain Bacteria; phylum Bacteroidota; class Bacteroidia; order Chitinophagales; family Chitinophagaceae; genus CAIVPM01. The sequence continues at coordinate 557 of JBMLRA010000182.1, read as the reverse complement.
TTGCAGCGAAAATCACAAATCACCAACCGAACCAAAGGCTTTTACTATCATTAATGATAAACTATACTTAAACTACAATTTAAAAGTAAAAGAGTATTGGATTAAAGACACAGCCAATAGAATTAAAGCAGCAGATAAAAACTGGGTTTCTCTAAACAATTAATAAAACTATAAATTAAAACAAATGAAACAGATTTTAACAGCATTCATTGCAACAATTATTACCATTGGATTTGCCAATGCACAAGCACCTTTAAGAACAAAACATTTTAATCTTGAAAAAGGTATTGCCATTCAAGGATATGACCCTGTGGCTTACTTTAACCAAAACAAAGCAGTAAAAGGTAACAAACAATTTACTACAACTACAGAAGGAATTACCTACAATTTTTCTACGGCTGCCAATAGAGATTTGTTTATTAAAAATCCTAAAAACTACGAACCACAATATGGTGGATGGTGTGCTTATGCAATGGGTGCAACTGGTGAAAAAGTAGAAGTGGATCCAGAGACTTTTAAAGTGTTCAATGGCAAACTCTATTTGTTTTATCACTCTT
>JBMLRA010000181.1:0-10748 GCA_049241265.1 Chitinophagaceae bacterium | reverse complement strand
ACAAACTTATCATCATCTGCTATTGTTACATTATAACCACGTGGCACTTCAATTAATTTATTCCCTGAGGTGCTTTGTATTACAAGGTTGGCATCACCTTCCTGCACGTTAATTGTGTAAGCAACAAACTTTCCATTGGCACTAATTAATTTTTCGCCAATGCTTTGCCAACTATCATAAACAGTGTGGTCTAAAGGTTTTTTTTGTGCAAAAGAAATAAAAGGAATCAGTAAAAGAAGCGTAATTAATTTTTTCATAAAGCAGGTTTTTTTATTTGCCACAAAGACACTAAGGCACAAAGTATAATTTTTGTTTTTGACTTTTAACTTTTGACTTAAATTCCTAAAGCATCCTTCATTGTAAATATTCCTTTTTTATTTGCGATAAATTCAGCAGCTAATACAGCACCACTTGCAAAACCAACTCTGTTATGTGCAGTGTGTGTGATTTCTATATCATCAATAGGAGAGGAGTATTTTATAGTATGTGTGCCTGGTGCTGGGTCAATTCTTTCAGAAATAATTTCAAGTTCTGCAGCATTGCTTGTTGGTTGATTTACCCAATTTTTCTTAATGTTATTATTCGCCAAAACTTGCTCTGCTAGAGTAATGGCAGTGCCACTTGGTGCATCTTTTTTTTGTGTATGATGAATTTCTGTTAACGACACATTATAGTCATTATACTTGCTCATTAGCTTAGCTAAATAAGTATTTAATTCAAAAAATAAATTAACACCAATGCTAAAGTTGCTGGCATATAAAAGCGTTCCATTTTGTTGCTTGCAAAGTGTTTCAATTTCATTCCATTTATCAAGCCAGCCTGTACTGCCACAAACCACTGGAATACCATATTCTAAACACTTTGAAACATTTTCAAAAGCTGTATGAGGAGATGTAAACTCTATAGCTACATCTGCCTTTGACAGATTTTCTTTTGTAAATTCATCAAGATTGCTAAGGTCAATTTTTAATACAATTTCGTGACTTTTTGTAAGAGCTATTTCTTCAATAGCTTTACCCATTTTGCCATAACCTATTAATGCTATTTTCATAATCATTATTTACTACAGAGACACAGAGGACACTGAGTTATTTTACTAATTTTTCTAGTTCTTTTTTCAGCTGATTTTCTGTTAGCTGTGCACTATGCGAAAAGCGATATTTTGTAGCATTATTGCTAAAGATAGAAAAAGGTATGGAGCCTTCAAAACCTCTGTCAATAACAGTTTGAATAACAGTTGTTTCTTGCTCATCCAACCAATATACTTTTACTTTATATCCTTTTTTTGCTACAAATGGAGCCACTTTAGCATAATCTTCAGGGTAGTCAATACTTATTAAAACAAGTTCAACATTTTGGTCTTTAAATTTATCAACTACCTTTTCAAAGTACCTAAGTTCATTTACACAAGGCCCACACCAAGTAGTCCATAAATTAATCACTAATGGGTGATTAGTTGTATCTAATATTTTTACAACATCAGTTGCCTTAATTTTTTTTATTTCCTGAGCATTTACCATACTTGCGTAGGTAAATAGAGCTGTAATTAGCAATACTTTTTTCATTGTTATTTGTAGTTTTATTGTTTATAATTTAACATTCTTCATTACCTAAAAATCCCCACTCAGTCATCAATGTTTCCATCCTTTCTTTTGGTAAAGAAATTGTATCGTAATGACCAGCATTTGTCTTTTGACGAGCAGCTTCATAAATACTTACTGCACACGCTACAGAAATATTTAAGCTTTGTATAATACCCATTTGTGGAATAATAAAATTGCCATCTGCCAAAGCACGAACTTCATCTGTAACGCCAGCGTGTTCATTGCCAAAAACCAAAGCAACACTTTTGGTAAAGTCTATTTCATAAAGTCCAATAGCATCGCTTGAAAGATGCGTAGTTAAGATAGTTTCATAGTTTTTTCTCAAAGCAGCAAAACATTCTTCATTATTTTCAAACTGGTTAATGGTTAGCCATTTTAATGCACTGCTACTGCTTTTTGTGCCAAATTTTTTGTGTCGTGGTATTATAGTATTCAAAATATAAATATCCTGAATGCCAACAGCATCGCAGGTTCTCATTACTGCAGAAATATTGTGAGGATCCTGCACATTCTCCATCACAACAGTAAGGTTTGATTGTCTTTTGCTTAAAACTTTCAATAGTTTTTCCGTTCTTTCAGGTGTCATAGTTGAACGAAAGTAAGGCAAACTCTTAATAGTAATATTCGATTTGCTTTATAGGCAGTGTAACCTTACTTTTGCAGCCTTTCGTTTTAATAACAAATTACTAAATGATGGCTGCCCCGTAAGGCGGCAGCAAGTTCATAAGGTATTTAAACAAATTATCTTAATATGAAACTTAGCTCATTTCGCTACGACCTTCCATTAAATCTTATTGCCCAAAATCCCACAAAACGCAGAGAGGACAGCCGTTTGATGGTGGTAAATATGAAAACGGGGAATATGGAAAACAGACATTTTAAAGACATAATAGAATACTATAATGACAAAGATGTATTTGTTGTGAATAATACAAAAGTTTTCCCTGCTCGTATGTACGGACGCAAAGAAAAGACAGGAGCAAAAATTGAAGTTTTTTTACTAAGAGAATTAAATAAACCCAATCGTCTTTGGGATGTAATTGTTGATCCCGCAAGAAAAATTCGTGTGGGTAATAAGTTATATTTTGGGGAGAATGAAGAGTTAGTAGCAGAGGTAATAGACAACACAACTAGTAGAGGTAGAACAATTAAGTTTCTATGGGAAGGAAATGAAGAAAGCTTTAAAGCAATGCTTGAGCATTTGGGTGAAACACCATTGCCAAAATATATTAAACGCAAGCCAGATGAGGAAGATAGAGAGCGTTATCAAACAGTTTATGCAAAGTATGAGGGAGCAGTATCTGCACCTACTGCTGGTTTACACTTTAGTAGAGAGTTAATTAAGCGTTGTGAAATTCACGGAATTAAATTTGCAGAAGTTACATTGCACACAGGTTTGGGAACATTTAGACCCATTGAAGTAGAGGATTTAAGTAAACATAAAATGGATGCTGAGTATTTCAGAATTCCAGAAGAAGCTGCTGCAACAGTTAACAAGGCAAAAGATAAGGGACATAGAGTGTGTGCAATTGGAACAACTACAATGCGAGCTTTAGAAACAAGTTTTACTGCAGAAAAAAGATTAAAGCCTAGTGAAGGTTGGACCAATAATTTTATTCATCCTCCTTATGATTTTAGCATTGCAGATTCATTAGTATCGAATTTAAACTTACCAAAAACAAGTTTATTAATTATGTGTTGTGCTTTTGCTGGATATGATTTAACAATGGAAGCTTACAAAAAAGCAATAAAAGATAAGTACAGATTTTTTAGCTATGGAGATGCTTTATTATTCATCTAAAAAAAATATTTTTAAATTTTAAAAAATATTTGGTGGTTAAAATCATACCCTTACTTTTGCACTCCTTTCAACAATAGTTGAAGTCGGCGGGAGGTAGTTCAGCCCGGTAGAATACTTGGTTTGGGACCAAGGGGTCGCAGGTTCGAATCCTGTCCTCCCGACAAAAAAAGGCAATCAATTTGATTGCCTTTTTTATTTACTATATACTAACCCAAAACTTAATTCATTCCTTTTCTTAAATCTGTAACTTGTTGTTGTAAATCGTTAACCATACCAGCAAGTTGACCAACATCCCAACGTTGTATAGAACCAGCTTTTTGCAAAATGTAAACAGCTTTCCACATTTCTAAAACATCATCTGAGTTTACCTGATAAGGTTCGTAAGTTGGATTGTCACTTATTAAGGTAATTCTGTTTTTTGCTTTTGTATTTTTAACTACTCGTTTGTAAACAATACCATCACTTTTTGATAAAACAACGTAAGTGTTTGTTGTTTTTACATCTTCAATATCATCTACTTTCTCCCCAACAATAACGCTGCCACTTGGTGTAGGCATCATACTATCCCCAATAATTTCAAATGCTCGATAATTTCCTGGCGATAACATTGGTAATGTAAAAGTATTTAACTCATCTAAAAAATCCGGATCAGCATAGCCATTTAAATATCCAGCAGCAGCTTTAACAGGAACAAATTGAATAACACCTGTTGCTTGTGAAGCCATTTTCATACCTCTTCTTTGTTCTAAATAGCTTGTGCCCTTAGGAACAGTTAAATCTGTTAAAATTAAATCGTCTAAAGTAATTTTAAAGATTGAACAAATTCGTTCCATTGCTTCTAGTTTGGGTTCAGCTCTTTCTTCTTCATAAGCACCAACCAAGGAACGTTTAATGTCTAACTTGGCTGCAAACTCTTCTTGAGTCCAGCCTCGCAACTTGCGTAAGTAGCGAAAATTTTTTCCTGCGTAACTCATAACTAATTTATTTGGCACAAATATACTAATATATTTAGTATTGACAAATTTATTTTTTCACATATTACAATTTCATCAATATAAAAGGCATATTTACAAAAATTTGTAGTTTGAATCGTACCCAATCAATATTTACTAAGAAAAATAAATTTTACTATTTTTTTTCAACGCTTAATTCGTTTTGCTTAGGAAAAAGAATCCAAGTATTCTATTTTATTGTTCTCATTACTTTTTTTTCATCTTGCGGGGTTTATTCATTTAAAGATGTTTCAATAGATTACTCGAAAATAAAGACTATTAAAATAGGTTTTTTTGAGAATAAAGCACGTTACGTAAACCCTCAGTTAAGTGTTAAACTTACCGATAAAGTTCAGCAAAAAATTATTAGTCAAACCAAACTTACTAGAACGAATAATGATGATGCTCATTTGCAATTAAGTGGATATATAAGTAATTACGATCCATCACAAACTGTTGGTATTAGTAATCAGCAAACAACAACTAATAGATTGACTGTAACTGTTCACATTACAGTAAGAAATACGGTTGAGAATACCAATCAAGAATACGATATATCTAGAAATTTTGATTTTGATGCCAATTTATCGTTACAACAAGCTGAGGCACAACTTTTAGACAAGGACGTAATACCAAGTATTACAGACGAAATTTTTAATAAAATATTTTCCAACTGGTAAACATATAATTAATGAATACAGCTTTATCCGACACGATACTTTACGTTACAGGAAAACAAGGAATAGAAAATAGTTCGCAATACGAATTAGAAACAATGATTGCCGAGTATCCATATTTTGCCCCTGCTCAACTTGTATATGCCACTAAACTAAAAAGTGAAAACAGTTTTAAGCTTCAAACTCAAGTTCAAAAAACTGGTTTATTTTTCAATAATTTTAAATGGCTGCAATATCAATTGATGGAGGTTGGTGCCAATGGATTTAAGTCTTTTTCTAGCAGAGATTATTCTACAGTTGAAGAAACTTTGATTGAACAACCAATATTAGTTGAGGCTAATGCTGTTGAAAATTTTACACCAGCTGAAACAGTTACTGAAAAGGAAAGTAATATTGATAATGTTGCATTGGAAAAACCTTTTGATTTTATTTCAAATATTTCCATACCAACTGTAGAGGAAGTAAAAGATTTAATGAGTGGAATAGATGATAAAATTGAAAGTGTTGAAGCTACAGAAGGCAATGTTGAGCCAATTTCTACTATTGAGGTTGAAAATAAAACAGATGTAATTGAGGAGATAATTGCAACAGAACAAGTTGATGCAGAAAATATATCAACATTTACTCCCATTTCTAGTGAAGAAATTTTGGAAAAAGAACCACTAGAAACAACAAATGATATTCACGCTGAAATTGCTGCATTAAAAGCCAATTGGCATCATCAGCATCAAGAAGAAATGGCAAACGAAGTGTCTGAGATTAATAAAGAAGAAACAATAATATCAGAACCTGAAAAGCAACCATTTCCTAGCATAAGTACTGATATAGCTAGTTTAAAAAATGAATGGAATAAACCAGTAGAAGAAGTGGCATCACAATCTTTGCCATTTGAAACTGAACCTTATTACACCATAGATTATTTTGCTTCGCAAGGAATTAAATTTGATTACAGCCAAGCACCACACGATAAACTAACCAGTAAAATGTTAAGATTTACTGATTGGTTAAAGAAAATGAAAACTGTAAAACCTGAGCAAGAAACTATATTAGATGACCCAGAATTAGATAGTGCTATACAAAACATTGCTTCAATGTCTAATCAAACTAAAGAGGTTGTAACAGAAACAATGGCAGAAATATTTGCAAAACAAGGAAAGAAGGAAAAGGCAATTCAGCTATATATAAAATTAAGTTTTTTAATTCCCGACAAATCCGCTTATTTTGCAACTCAAATTAAAGAACTAAAAGGTATTTAAATGACTATTTTATTTGTAATTCTTATCGTATTAGCTGCTGTGGGTTTAGGTTTTATTGTTTTAATACAAAACCCAAAAGGTGGTGGATTAGCTGGAAATGTAGGTGGGCTAAGTAATCAATTAATGGGTGTAAAGCAAACAACTGATGTTTTAGAAAAAGGAACTTGGATTTTTGCATCTATAATAGCTGTATTAGCTTTGTCGTCAACAATGTTTTTAGGTGGTAAAGTTGGTTTGTCTAACGATGCCTCTAAAACATTAAAAAATATTACACCGCCACCAGCAAGTGCACCTGCACCAGCTCCTGCACAACAACCTGCAAATACTGTTCCTGCTCAACCAGCAAAATAGTATTTCTTGATAAACGTATTAAAAGCCCAATTTTATTGGGCTTTTTTTTGTGAAAATATTTTTCAAAAACTTTTACTTTTCACTTTATCGTGATATGGTAAAAACATTGGTAATGCAGCTGAGCAATACCAACTGTATAATTCAGTATCTAATAATTTAGAGCTAATAGCAGGGTCTGTTTTTAAAATCTCTTTTGCATCATCAATTGAAGAAGCATTTAAAACAAAAATACCTCGATACTCTTTTTCATTTTTTGATAGCATTGGGCCCGCAACAACAAGTTTGCCCAAGGCTGCTAAATTCCCAATGTTTTTCATATGCCCTTGAAACATACTATCTACAAAGTGTTTATCTGTTGTTTTATTGCTACCTGTTTTAAGAATAACCAAAACGTATTTTTTCATTCCATATTCATCAGCACCTAAAGAATCTGCCAATGCTTTATCGAAAGCAGATTTAGTGTTTTGGGCATTACCAAAGTAATAAGTAAATAGTAGGAGTGTGGCTAGTGTTGATTTAAGCATTCTATTAGTTTTTGTTGTAGCGAATCTACATCATAAAACTTAAAAATTTATGCTATTGCCAATTGATAAAGTTGTAAAACTGCAACCCTTTTTTTGCATTTATAGTAATGGTTTCTGTTTTACCATTACTGTTTAAAGAAATATTATTCTCCCCATTATTCAAAGGAATACGAACATAGCTAATAAATGCTGGTAATGTTTGCCAGCCTCTAGTATCAGCTTTTTCTGTTACTGTATTAAACATATTAACAATAAATCCCATTGCTTCAGCAATATCCTCATTTTTTTCTTTGTCTTTTTTCTTTTGTTCTTCTGTTTTTTTTGTTCCGTCTTTATTCGTGTCTTTTGTGTTGTTTTCGGCTATAGATTTTGATAGTTTTTCAGTGCCTTTTTCAACTGCCTTTTTTGCAATTTGTCTAACAGCTGCATTAGTTAATTCTTTCAACCATCTTTCTTGTAATAGTGAGGTTGAAAGTTGGTTAAGGTTTTCAATAATTGTAGGTGTATAAATTTTGTTATCAATAATAACAGTGTTGGATGGATAATTTAAAGTGCTAATTTGATAAGTAGGCATAGCAACTCTTAGTGTTCTTATAGAGCTTAATTTATCGTTTCCAACCAATCCATTCATATTAATATTTTGTCTAATTCCCCAAGCATCTGTTACAAAAAAACTACCACCAGTACCGCTTGTTAAAACAAAATTATTTTCTTGTTTTGTAGGGGCTAGTCCATTTTCAAAAAAGATGATTAATTCGCTTTGCGATGTAGTAGAATCAATAGTTTCAATATTCCCAAGCTTTTGTTTATAGATGTCTGCAATATCATAAAACCCAAGTTTATTAGCAGTTCTTACAACATCTTTTTTTAGTTGATTGGGGATGGTTGTGCCATAATAATTATTACCATTATTTAAATACAAATCAACTGCATTTCTATAGCTTATAAAAGCATTGTTTATTTCATTATTTGCTTCATAAAGCATTCCTTGCAAGTTTAAACTAAACGCATCTTGTGTGTACTTTTTTGAATCGAATCTGTATTTATCTTTTTGAAAATTATTACTTAACCCAATTCTTCTAGCTTCAACAACAGCTTCATTAACATCGCCAAGTTGCAAGTAGTTTAATGCTTTATAGTAATGCACCATAAATATTTCAAAATCTTCTTGCTTGTAATCAGTTGCCATTGGGTTTGTTAAATTGCTTAAAATAACATTACCAATATTTTTTAGTCTATTTTCAATAATAGCATCAGCAGCATTTAAAAATAAGTTGCTTTTAGCGTATTGTTTTTGCAAATGCAATAATTTCCCCTGTTCTAAAAAATACAGTAACCTGTTCCTTTTTTTTTGCAAGAATTTATTGCTGTTCAATTGTATTTGAGCTTGTTCTAATTGGTTGCTTTTAACAGCACCATAATAGGCATTGATTTTATTGTTGTATGTACTGCAAGCAAATAAAAAGGGCAAGAACATTACAACTGCCCAAGCCCTTTTTGATAATATAAACATATAGAGATATATCAATAAAAAATGATGAAAATTAGTTCTTAATGTATTTAGCAATTTTTTTATCGCCAATCCAAACTACTTCATTTGTTTCAATATTGGTAAGTTCTAAATTAACTTGGTAAGTAACACCTTTTTCTCTTTTAAAGGCATCAACAATTGAATTGATAGAACCTTGAAGTATATAATCTGCTCCATTTTCTAATCCAAATTTTTTCATTGTACTTACAGAAGCATTGGTTTGTTGATCGGCTTTTTCGCCACGTAATTCTTCACGTTTTTTACCACTTTGTACTAATCCCACTTGCTGTGTTTGTAAAAAAGAACGTTCTAAATCTTTCATAAAAGTTTCGGCTTCTATATGTTCATGAGATTTATTAGTAACCATACCTACAATAACAACTGGCTTTTTGCCTTTTGCTTGCAAATGATTGTTTAACCAACGCTCATTTAGAATTTGTTTTGTTAGTTCCTCTGCAGCAAGTCTGCTATCAGTGCTATTCCAGCTTCCACTTATATCTTTTTGTTCAGTAACATCAATTCTTGTTACTTTATGCGAACATGAATTCATTGAGAATGCAAAAGCAGTGGCAACCACAAAAGTTGTTAATTTAATTTTCATATTTTTTATTTATTATTTATTGATAATTTTTAAAACCAAAACCAAGAGTTGTTGCAATCGTCCCAGTTATTAAAGTTTCTATAGTTTCTAAATCTAGGATTTTGATAGCGAAAAAAAGTTGGGCTGCTTGCTCTCGCTAATCTAATTTGAAAGCGATTGTCTCTTCTTGCTTGTCTTCTGTCTAATTTATTTTGATACCAATCAAATGCTTTGTAAGTCTCTTGTGGTGTAATGTTCATCGATTTTATCAACTCATCTTTATGTTTCATATAATAATCCATACTTTGTTTATAGTTAGGATTTTGGTTAGGAACATCTTGTGCATTTACTAAACTACACAACATAAAAAAAGCGATTGTCAATAATGAAGTTTTCATAAAATGTTTTTTATTGTTGATTATACGATTGAGATTAGGTTTTGTTACAAAGGTTTACAAAACATTCATAAAAATTGAGCCAAACTTTGTTAAAGTTTTCTAAAAAATAATATCTCAACAAAGCTAACGATTCTGTCAATGTTTACAATTGTAAATTTATACAAAGCAAGATTCTTATTTTTGAAGTCTATGCGATATCTTACTTTTATCTTTTTGCTATTTACTATTACCTGTTCTGCACAGCTCACAAAATATGTTAATCCATTTATTGGCACTGGTGGCACAGGGCATACTTTTCCTGGAGCAACAACACCTTTTGCAATGGTGCAACTAAGTCCAGATACTAGAATTGATGGCAGTTGGGAAGGTTGCAGTGGGTATCATTACAACGATTCAATCATTTATGGATTTTCTCATACACACCTTAGTGGCACAGGTTGCAGCGATTATGGAGATATTGCTTTTATGCCATACTTCAGTAAAACCGATGTTTATGAAAGTTTGATAGAAAAAAATATTGCCAGTAAATTTTCTCATAAAAATGAAAAAGCTAGTGCAGGATATTATAGTGTGGCATTAGATGATATGCCTGTAAAAGTAGAACTAACTGCTACCACAAGAACAGGCTTTCAACGCTATACTTTTAATGATAATGGATATGGATATATTGTATTGAATCTGCAACACAGAGACAAGCTATTACAAGGTAAAATTGAAAAAGTTAACACTCAAATTTACAAAGGCATAAGAATAAGTGAAGCTTGGGCAAAAAAACAAGAATTATATTTTGGATTTGAGGTAAACACAAAACCCATAAAATGTGATATAGTAAGTAGTACAGAAAGTGATTATAGAGTAATTTTAAAATACAAAGTTGTTAAAGGGCAGCAAATACTAATAAAAACAGGCATTTCAACTGTTGATGAAGATGCTGCATTAAATAATTTAAAAGTAGAAAACCCTACTTGGGATTTTGAAAAAATAAAAAAACGAGCCAATGATAGTTGGGAAAAAGAATTAAAAAAGATAGAAGT
>JBMLRA010000180.1:0-4488 GCA_049241265.1 Chitinophagaceae bacterium | reverse complement strand
TTAAAAGATGGAATGTATGTTAATTTAGGTATAGGCATCCCAACATTGGTAGCTAATTATATCCCTGAGGGAATGACTGTGATATTGCAAAGCGAAAATGGAATTTTAGGAATGGGACCATATCCAACCGAGGAAAATATTGATGCAGATTTAATTAATGCAGGTAAAGAAACTGTAACACTTATTAAAGGTGCAGCATTGTTTGATAGTGCAGAAAGTTTTGGAATGATTCGTGCTGGAAAAATTGATTTAACTGTATTGGGTGCAATGGAAGTAAGTGATACTGGCGATATTGCTAATTGGAAAATTCCTGGAAAAATGGTAAAAGGAATGGGAGGAGCAATGGATTTAGTAGCTAGTGCCAAAAATATTATTGTAGCAATGATGCACACTAATCCTAAAGGTGAAAGCAAATTATTACCCCAATGCACATTGCCATTAACTGGCGTAGGTTGTGTAAAAAAAATTGTTACTGAATTAGCTGTTTTAGATGTTACTAAAGATGGTTTTGTTTTGCTTGAAACTGCACCAGGTGTTACTGTTGAAGAAGTAAAAGCGAAAACTGCTGGCAGATTAACTGTATCAGAAAATGTAGTTTTGAATTAGGATGTAATTCTAAAATCAGTTAACCGTATATCGCTCACCCTTATCTTCGCCACCAAATTTTTTTTATGAGTAACAGAACATTTACAATGGTAAAGCCTGATGCAACTGCAAAAGGACATACAGGAGCAATTATTAATGATATTATTGCTGGTGGTTTTTCTATTAAAGCAATGAAATGGATTAAACTTACCAAAGAACAAGCTGGTGAGTTTTATGCAGTACACAGTGCCAGACCTTTTTATGGCGAGTTAGTTGATTTTATGAGTAGTGGCCCTATAGTAGCAGCTATTTTAGAAAAAGAAAATGCTGTAGCAGATTTTAGAACTTTAATTGGTGCCACCAATCCTGCACAGGCAGAAGAAGGTACAATTAGAAAAAAATATGCAGCATCAATTGGTGAAAATGCAGTTCACGGAAGCGATAGTGATGAAAATGCAGCTATAGAAGGAGACTTTTTCTTCTCTAAGTTAGAGAGATTCTAGCATTATAATAGCTAATTTAACTGGGCAGGTCTATTACGACCTGCCTTTTTTGTTTTAAAAATGGATTAGATTTAGAAGATAAGAAAATTTTTTTTCTTTTTTTTCGTTAGATAAGCAGGTATATCGAAATTATTAATTCAAACTACTTGAAATCAATGAAAAGTTTATTTTTATCTATAGCCGTATTGCTTATGTTCGGGGCATTTGCACAACAAAATCCTTGTCCTGCTTGCCCACCAGTAAATGCAGCACCAGCTAAAAAAACAGTAAAGTATAAAGTAGCTGCAAAAAAACCTGTTTATACAACTTTTGCAAAATATGGGGCTTGGTCGCCTGTGCAAAAACCAGCTTTGCGAAATATTGTTTATCAATACGTAGATACAGTTAATAAGAATGCAGAAAATTTTTTCCCTACAACAGGTAATGTAGGTATAGGAACAAACGCCCCACAATCAGCCTTAGAAATAAAAAGAAACGCCGGCGACGGATTAAGTAAAAACTTTTTATTGCAATTGAGTAATGTGTGGTCTTCAAAAGGTTTAAATGAACCAACAATTATGTTTTCAAATGGCGATTTAAATCCTGCAAATACAAGCTACTGGACCTTAGGTGCTAGAGTATCGGGTAATGAAGTTGATAAAGAACCTGTTGCATTTAAAATTGGATTTAAAGCTCCAAACGAAACAGATGAACACGAATTTTTTTCAATAGATTCTTACCAAGGACGTGTTAAAATTGGTAATGTTGGAACTAATTATGATGGATATAAATTATATGTAGAAGAAGGTATTTTAACAGAAAAAGTAAAAGTAGCAGTAAAAAATAGTGAAGATTGGTTTGACCATGTTTTTAATGAAGATTACAGATTAATGCCATTGACAGACTTGGAAAAATATATTGGTACGAATAAACATTTACCTGATATGCCAACTACAAATGAGGTTATGACCAAAGGATTAGACTTAGGCAAAAATCAGGGTTTGTTATTGAAAAAAGTTGAGGAATTGACTTTGTATTTAATTGAACTTAAAAAAGATTTAGAGCAAACAAAAAAAGAGCTAGCCGAACTAAAAAAATAGTTTTTAATAACAAAAAAACTTAAGAAACCTCGCTTTTGCGGGGTTTCTTCTATTATATCCATTACTCAAAATCATTTACTTTATTTTCGCTACCACAAACTTGCAATATGAGTGCTATTAACTACGATAATTATAAAAAAAACTTCTCGCCACAAGGTTTAATTAATGTCTATAAACATATTCTTCTTCCAAGAATGATAGAAGAGAAAATGCTTGTGCTATTACGCCAAGGGAAGATAAGCAAATGGTTTAGTGGTATTGGTCAAGAAGCTATTGCAGTTGGCTCTACCATTGCTTTACAGCAAGATGAATGGATTATGCCTTTGCACAGAAATTTAGGTGTTTTTACATCTCGTCAAATGCCATTACATAAACTATTTATGCAGTGGCAAGGCAATAAAGATGGCTACAGTAATGGGCGTGAGAGAAGCTTTCATTTTGGTTCAATGGAGCATCATATCTGTGGGATGATTTCACATTTAGGTCCTCAAATGGCATTGGCAGATGGGGTGGCTTTAGCTTATAAATTAAAGCAAGAAAAAAAAGTGTCATTAGCATATACTGGCGATGGCGGCACAAGTGAAGGCGATTTTCACGAAGCATTGAATGTTGCTGCTGTATGGGATTTGCCAGTAATTTTTATTATTGAAAATAATGGGTATGGATTATCAACGCCAACAAATGAACAATATCGTTGTGCAAGTTTGGTTGATAAAGCTATTGGCTATGGAATGAAGGGTTTGAAAATTGATGGCAACAATATTTTAGAAGTTTTTCATACCATTAAACAAGCAAGAGAATATTGCATTAATGAACAAAAGCCAATACTCATTGAATGTATGACCTTTAGAATGCGTGGTCATGAAGAAGCAAGTGGCACTAAATATGTGCCTAAAGAATTGTTTGAAGAATGGGGAAGGAAAGACCCTGTTAAAAATTTTGAGCAATTTTTAGTGCAAGAAAATATGATTACCGAAATGCAAATTGCTGACATTAGAAATGGTTTTAAAAATCACATAGAAAGTGAATTGCAAATTGCCTACAATGCTGCTGAAATCGTTGTAGATACTGAGGTTGAGATGAAGGCAGTTTATAATCCATTGTCTATCGACCATAGTGTGAAAAAAATAAATGATGCAGAATCAGCAACAAGCGATGGGCGATGGACGATTGTCGAAAAACGGTTCATAGATGCTATTAAAGAAGGTTTACAGCAATCAATGCAGCAGCACAATAATCTTGTAATTATGGGGCAGGATATTGCAGAATATGGTGGTGCTTTTAAAATAACAGAAGGTTTTGTAGAGCAGTTTGGTAAAGCAAGAATTAGAAACACGCCAATTTGTGAAAGTGCTATTGTTGGTGCAGCTTTGGGCTTGGCTTTAGAAGGATATAAAAGTATAGTTGAAATGCAGTTTGCAGATTTTGTGAGTGTTGCGTTTAATCAAATCGTAAACAACCTTGCAAAAGTTCATTATCGCTGGGGCGTTGCAGCTAATACTGTTGTGCGTATGCCTACTGGTGCTGGCGTTGGTGCAGGTCCTTTTCACAGCCAAAGTAACGAAGCTTGGTTTACACACGTTCCAGGATTAATGGTGGTTTACCCAAGCAATCCACACGATGCAAAAGGATTATTAATTGCTGCTATTAACAACCCTAATCCTGTACTTTATTTTGAACACAAAGTTTTGTATAGAAGTATTAGTGGTAATGTGCCAAGCGAATATTATGAAGTTGAAATAGGCAAAGCAAACACCGTAAATACAGGCGATGATATTACCATTATTACTTATGGTGCTGCTGTGCATTGGGCATTGGATTATGCAAAACAAAATCAAGACATAAGTATTGAAATAGTAGACCTTAGAACCCTTGCACCATTAGATTATACTGCCATTAAAAATGCTGTTGCAAAAACAGGTAAAGTTTTGTTATTTCATGAAGACACATTAACTGGTGGCATTGGAGGAGAAATTAGTGCATGGATAAATGAACATTGCTTTGAAATGCTTGATGCACCTATACTTCGTTGTGCAAGCCTTGATACGCCTATTCCTTTTAATATGGAATTAGAAAAGAATTTTTTAGCAAAGAGCAGGTTGGATGAATGTGTGAAAAAATTGATGAAGTATTAAATATGGACATCGAACAAATACATAACTATGCTTTAAGCTTTGGTGATGTTGAGGAATCTCTTCCATTTGGCCCAGACACTATTGTTTATAAAACTAACAACAAAATTTTTCTGTTGCTTGCCATCGATGAATCTCCCTTAAGATTTAATGTTAAATGTAATCCTGAAATGGCTATCGAGTTAAGAG
>JBMLRA010000179.1:0-1325 GCA_049241265.1 Chitinophagaceae bacterium | reverse complement strand
GTATGATTGGCTTTCATAGTGTGAGTGTAATATTAGATGCTTATAGAAAACAAGTAATAACTAAAGATGAACTACAACAACTCTGGCCTGCAGTAAAAGCAGAAGCCATGAGTAACCGTTTTGGTTTAGATAAGTTTAGAGAAAAAGGCTATTTAAGCATAGAAGATGAATACGAAAGTGTAAGCAAAACTTTGGAATATAGTTATGATATGTGGTGTGTGAGTGAAATCGCTAAAGTACTTGAATATAAAAATGATGAAATTTATTTTAGAAAGTATGAAAATGCTTGGCAAGAATTATATAACCCAGAAATAGGTTTTTTACAACCACGAAAGAATGGAAATTGGTTACCAAATTTTAATCCTTATGAAGTAAATAATAATTACACCGAAGCCAATGCTTGGCAGTATAGTTTTTATCATCCTCACAACTCATTACAAAATGAATATTTGTTAGATAGTTTGTTTAAAGCAAATACAAAAACACAGGGCAGAACACAAGCCGATATAACAGGATTGATTGGACAATATGCACATGGCAACGAACCAAGTCACAACTATATTTATTTATTGAATGATGAAAACAGAATTAAATATTTACAATTCGTTTATGATAATTTTTATACCAACCAACCAGATGGCTTAATTGGAAATGAAGATTGTGGACAAATGAGTGCTTGGTATGTTATGAGTGCTTTGGGGTTTTATCAAACTTGCCCTGGCTTTCAAAGTTATAAAATTGGTATGCCACTTTTTAAAAAGGTAAAAGTTACAGGGTTTGATAATAAAACTATGTTAATGGAAAAATCTGCATTAAATCAAGTTCAAAAAAATAAATACCTATTGTTTAATAAAAAAGCTTTTATAAATGATACCATGAATTTATTAAATGATGAATTGCCATTACATGTCTTATTTAATAACAGTACAACCCAATATTTTGTAAATAGTATTGGTAAAAAAATAGAAAATAAATACAATACAATTAATAATAGTAATATCAAAGCTCCATTAATAATACCTTCTACTGCAAAAGCATTGTTTGATAGTTGTGTTATAAGCATTAAATCATTAAATAATATCAATCATACAATTTATTATAGTGTCAACAACTCATCATTTATAAAATATGAGAATCCATTTGTTATAACAAAAACTTCAACAATAAAAGCATTTTGCTCTGATATTGATTTAAAATCTAACCTCTCCGTGGCCCACTTTTACAAACGCCCACACAACTATTCCATAAAACTAAATTGCACGTACAACAGACAATACACTGCAGATGGTGATGATGGCATTATTGATGGTTTGTATGGCGATAAA
>JBMLRA010000178.1:0-1016 GCA_049241265.1 Chitinophagaceae bacterium | reverse complement strand
TAACTTTTTCATCAATACTTTTATTAGTTGCAGTTGTAATTTGTCCTGTTTCGGGGTTTAAAGTTTGTACTAAAGTGCCAGTAACTTTTGTGTCTCTAGATGCCCCATAATTTGCAACCATATAAATAACGCCATCAATTTCTGTTGCTTTGCTTTCGTATAAGTATACATTTTCTTGTGCTGTATTTAACTTGTGCAGTACCTTGCCTTTAATATCGTACACCCTTACAACGTTTTCTTTAAAAACTCTTTTGGTTTTTCTTTTAAAAGGAACATCTTCATAAACTTTTGCTAATAATACAATATGATTGGTTTTGGTAAAAAATAAATCAGAAATTTTTACATAAGCAGGGTCGAACTCGTTTTTAAGATTAAATGATTTGCCTTGAGGTTTAAAGGATTTATCGTGTATACTTACTTCAAACTGATGGCTACCATCTGTATTTAAGTAATTAGAAATAATGTATTTTGTATTATCGGCATTAGGTGTAATTTCAATATCAACATTTTGTTTTTTATTGTATTTAAACCAAGTTTTAATGAGTTGCCAATCGCCAATTACAGCACCAGTATTTTTGTCAATTTCAATACAGTAAAGGTTTTCGGTATCCTCTTTTTTTAAATATTCTGTAGCAAAAAGCCACAATTGGTTGTTGTGAAAATAATATTGGTTGTAACTTTTACCTTTTAATTCTTTATCAAAATCAACCATATAAACTTGTTCTAGTTTTTCATTCAATTTTATTAGCAATTCAGATCCTACATTAAAGGATATTGGAATAAAAGCAATAAAACCAACAGCTTTGTTTATATGAGTAGCTAAGTAAGTACCAGAATTATCAGATTGTATTAATGAAGGGTTGCCATACTTTTTTTTAAGTTTGATATCTTGGCTTATAAGGTATTTTGGTGTTTGTGCAACAGCAGCAACGCTAAAAGCCGTAAGTAATAGAAATAATAATTTTTTCATTTTTTTAATTCAATAATTTAATAGCAAATTAAAAGTTTTAGCCTCA
>JBMLRA010000177.1:0-1050 GCA_049241265.1 Chitinophagaceae bacterium | reverse complement strand
TTGCACTAAAGTTTACATTTCTTAAAAGTCTGTACTCTTCGCTGTTTGGCGTTAAGCTGTTTAAATCGTTTGTTACGTTATACTGTTGTATAGTTGTATTGTTTTTATTGTAATCTAAAGCCCAAGTACCATCATTCAAATACAACATATCTGTTTTGTTGTTGTTGATGTATAAACTGATGGTTGCTTCATAGCTGTCTTTTACATCTATACTTACATTTGATGTATTATTTGCTGTAATATTTACTGGTACTTGTTTTACTACTTCTTGTGCAGTTTCATTGGCTTTTTCTCTTAACTCTACATATCCTGTTGTTGCTGTTGTATTGTTGTTAATCGTTAAGCTTACTGTTCCTGCTTTTCTGTTGCCTGCTGTTACATAGGCTTTTGGTAAGTCTGTTGCTGTTACTGCATTTACAGTACCATTGGCTTGTAGTTTATTGATAATGTCTATTGCCATTGATTTAACCATATCGTAACTTACTGCCCATAACTGGAAGTTGTATAACTGCTCGTCTTGTACATAGCTATCGGTAAACCAATTGCTTTGTAAGCTAATGCTACCTCTGTTGCTGGCTGTACCTGCACTCAAGTTCATTGCATACTCTACTTCGCCACTGCATTGTTGTACTTTATAAGCTATAACATTATAACCATTTACATTAATGGTTTTTACTTCCATTAATTGTGCTCCTTTTAATCTATCACAAATTGGTTTGGTATGACTATAAACATCTCCTAAAGTTTTAGTACCAAATGCTACTGCTTTGGTGCTGCTACCTTTGGTGTAGTCTATAGCTAATACTTCTACTGCATTGGTAAAGTTTACTAGGTCTGTTGGTGTGCTTACATATGCATTGTCTGTATTAGCTACTGCTGCAGGAACTAAGTCACTTAGTTTTAAGTTATTTGTTCCGTTTACTATAAACCCACTTGTTACAAACTTATTGCTGTTGGTATATGCTGTTGTTTCAGTTTTGCTGTTTACTGCATTACCATATAATCTTACTGCAATTACATCTCCAAGAGTTTTAGATTCAACTCCTCCTG
>JBMLRA010000176.1:0-2246 GCA_049241265.1 Chitinophagaceae bacterium | reverse complement strand
ATTCCCTTTAGCAACAAAGGGCTTGCGATTTATAAAATTGAAAAAGATGACAATGGGTATTATTGGATTAGCACAAGTGATGGCTTGATTAGGTTTGACGGATCTTTTAGCAAAGATTATGAACCAATAAATGCTACATCTTACAACAGCATTTTGAATAAGCATCGTATTTGGCTAAATGGAAAAGAGGGCACAAACAATTTTCAAGCAAGAACCGATGAAAGTAAAATCGTATCATTTGAAAGTAGTTACTTTACATCTAATTTTAGTTTACTATTACCTGTACAAGATTGTAATTTAGCTTATGATTTAATTAAAAAAAATATGCTTACTAATAAAAGCATAACTACTGATTTTGAATTGAAGAACAAAACGGAAAACGGTTTTCATTTTGTTTCAAATAATAAATTATATTTTCTGGATACTAAAGGTAAAATTTCAGAAATAAACTTGGGCACTCATGAATTAAGGAACTACAAAATAATTGGCATTAACGAGTATACTTTGTGTATAAGTTTTGTAAATAATATTTATAAAATCATAAAGAATGATAATGTTGTTAACACTGATAAGATTACTAATCCTTATTATTTAGCAGAACTTAGAGAACCCATACAAACAAAAATTTATAGAGATAAATTTTATTTTTTTGATAAGAATGTATTTATGTCGTGCTTTATAAATACTAAAAACTGCCTAGAATTTAAAAAGATTGGAGAAGTACTTATAAATCCAAAACCTAAGCATTATGAATTTAATAGTAAAAGCAACACCTTATTATTTATAAATGAAAATAGAAATTTAGAAAAGCATATTTTATGCAACTTGAATTTTAAATTAAAAGCACCACTTGATAAAGAGATTATAACTTATAACAATGTACTTTACAAAAATAAATTATTAGACAACAGCCAAGTTTGGAGTCGCTTTTTTGGACCAAGAAAGCCTACACGTAATTATAACTTTAACAGTGCAACAATTTGTTTGCCAAATAATAAACTTTTGTATTACTTAAGCGATAGTTTATATGTATTAGATGATAAAAAACCAATTAATCCTAAAAACACATTTACTTTCAACTCACAATGTAAAAATATTATTCATAGCGATAGTGTTTATTACTTGTGCACAGACGTTTTAAACAAATATTATTACAATAAAAATACATACTACGAAGGAAACATAAATGATTGGCCTACTCTAGGAAATAAACTATCTGCCATTGCTAAATCTAAAAAGCCCAATTGTTTATATGCCATAATTGCAAATTCTTTACAAGAGATAAATTTTAAAAACAAAACTATTGCTACTCTAGCAAATAACATAGTTGGGGATGTACGAAGTATTGATGTTATAGAGAATCAAAATATCATTTTCATAAGCACCAAAAACCATGGTTGTTATTACTACTATAATAACAGTTTAAAGCATTTGCCATTTGAATATTACAATAAAAAATTAAATAGTCATTATGTTCTACAAGACAATGATGGCGATTATTGGTTACCTACTAATGATGGGTTATTCTTAATGTTTAAAAAACATTTAAATAATTTTTTAAACGGAAAAATTGAGAAAATACCATTTAAAAAGTTTGGCATCCATGATGGTATTCCGAATGAAGAATTTAATGGAAGATTTATGGGGGCAGGCATTAAGCACAAGGATAGTATTTATATGGCAAATATGGCTGGCACTATAATTTTTAACCCAAATGTAAAGTACTTAGATCAAACTATTAATAGTAATCTATTAATTGATTTTGTTAGCATCGACTCCACAAAAATTTATAATAGTTTTAGCAGCATAAAAATCAAACCAAACTTTAAACAGTTTATTATCAAAATTGCCTATCCATTTATTAACTTAGATGGCACCATAGAATATCAACTTTTAGGTAGTAATGATAGCACATGGTATAATATTGATAACTCAGGGATAATTGATTTTAAAAACATGAAAGCCGGTCAATATTCCATCAATATTCGTCCATCAACTAATTATGAA
This sequence comes from Chitinophagaceae bacterium, assembly GCA_049241265.1. Lineage (GTDB taxonomy): Bacteria > Bacteroidota > Bacteroidia > Chitinophagales > Chitinophagaceae > CAIVPM01. Next base: position 239 of record JBMLRA010000176.1, on the reverse strand, counting down.
AAATTTACTACAATTAATTTTACCATTTTACCATATTGGTATAATACTTGGTGGGCAAGAACTTTATATGGTTTGATTACTGCCTTAAGCATTTACATAATTTTCATGTGGCGTTTAAATACTAAACAAAATAAACTACTAGCATTACAAGATGCAACAAGAAAAAAGATGCTTACTACCATTGCACACGATTTAAGAACCCCTATGAACAATTTTGTGCACTTTGTAGATACCATGAA
>JBMLRA010000175.1:0-1250 GCA_049241265.1 Chitinophagaceae bacterium | reverse complement strand
TGTCCACCACCACCACCCCAACCAGCAGTTGTAATAAAGTAAACGTGATAGTTAGATAAAGGGTTTCCATTTTGGTCAACAAAAGTTGCGGTGTATGTTAATGGTCCACCACCCCAATCACAATTCCACCAAGTAAAATGAGATACAGTACCTACATAAGTATTGCCAGTTTTTGTTGCAGAACCTTGCTCTATCCACATCCCTTTTGTTTCATCAAAATACCACAAAGGAATTGTTGCAGGTGCATTCCCTTGCAATGAACTAACAACAGGAAAAGTAAGTGTAGCATTTTTGCCAGTTGCCATTTGCAAAGCCTCGCCATTACTGCCATTTAGCTCTACAGCCATCATTCCATAACTTGCTAAAACTTGTTCGTTATTACTGGTATTAATACCACGCAAATCACCAGGCATTTCTTTGTTACAATTAGCACTTGTAGGGTCTAAAAAATAGGCTGAAACTTTTACTATGCCAGTGTAAGCAACCCCAGATTTTGTTACAACTGCATTTGCAGGAAACTGAATAGTTCCTCCTGTTGAAACAGTAATTGTTCCACCACTTGCATTTGTAAAATCGCCACTCACATTTTTCTTAATCATTTGTATCACCACATTATTAACTACTTTCTCTTTAGCTATAATAGTTCTGCTTCCATTAAAGTAACCTGCTTTAGTAGCTTTAATAAAACCTACTTTTTCGCTAAGTGTAGCTTTTGGAATAATAAAATTACCGTCAGCATCTGTTACTGTAGTTGTTTTACCCACTGCAATTTCTACATTATTAAGTGGGGTGCCATCTTGTGCAGTTACTTTTCCTGCAACAATAGTGGTAATGGATTTTGAATTGTCAAATGGAATAATGGGGTCGGGGTTGGTAGCTACTTCATTTTTTTTGCAACTACTTACAATAGTTACTAAAGCAACAAGTAATAATTGAAGGATTTTTTTCATAACAATGTTTTTGGTGAATGATTATTGAATCATTATGATGTGAATATAAATGTTTTCGCTGCTTAGGCTGCAATATTTTGTATCCTATTTCGATTGCAAGACAATAAACTACTGAGCTATTAAGCAAGTTGTTTCTATTTAAGATGTTATTATCACAAAGTAATTTTTGTTTAGGATATTTTTTTCATTATTATGTTTCTTGAATTCATTGTATTTTATTGTGTTTGAATAAAATAATTGAAAATATATTTGGTGGAGTGGTAGTAGGTTCTATATTTGCACTCCCGATAAAGATTGGGT
>JBMLRA010000174.1:0-1864 GCA_049241265.1 Chitinophagaceae bacterium | reverse complement strand
ATGATTTATGAGTTGTATGATTTAACAGTAGATGAAATTGCAATTGTAGAAGCAGCAATTAAATAAACAAATTTAATATGAGCAACGTAAAACTATTTGAAAATAAAAAAGTTCGAAGCCATTACGATAATGATAAAGAAATATGGTTTTTTAGTATTATCGACATTATTGATGTATTAACAGAAAGTAAAGATGCTAATGCCTATTGGCGTAAACTAAAACAACGTTTAAAAGAGGAAGGAAATGAAACTGTGACAAATCTTCACGGTTTGAAAATGCAAGCTCAAGACGGCAAAATGAGATTAACAGATGTAGGCAATGTTGAACAAATTTTTCGTCTTATCCAATCTATTCCTTCACCAAAAGCAGAGCCTTTTAAACAATGGTTGGCTAAAGTGGGCTACGAACGTTTGCAAGAAATTCAAGACCCCAGTTTAAGCATGGATAGAGCCAGAGAAAACTGGCAAAAAATGGGGCGAAGCCAAAAATGGATTCAGCAAAGAATGACAGGGCAAGAAACCAGAAACAAACTAACAGATTATTGGAAAGAAAGTGGTGTAACACAACAAGATGAATTTGCCTTTTTAACCAATATTATTCATCAAGAGTGGACAGGTTTAACAGTAAAACAACATAAAAATATAAAAGGCTTACAATCTCAAAACTTAAGAGACCACATGAGCGAAGCTGAATTGCTTTTTACTGCATTGGCAGAACTATCTACAAGGCAAATAGCAGAATCAGAACAAGCAAAAGGAATATCACAAAATGCCACAGCAGGTAAAAAAGGTGGTGCAATTGCCAAAAATGCACGAAAAGAATTAGAGGCAAAAACAGGCAAAAGTGTAGTTACTAACGATAATTTCTTAGCACCAAAAAAGACATTGAAATAAACAAATTTAATATGAGCAACGTAAAACTATTTGAAAATAAAAAAGTTCGAAGCCATTACGATAATGATAAAGAAATATGGTTTTTTAGTATTATCGACATTATTGATGTATTAACAGAAAGTAAAGATGCTAATGCCTATTGGCGTAAACTAAAACAACGTTTAAAAGAGGAAGGAAATGAAACTGTGACAAATCTTCACGGTTTGAAAATGCAAGCTCAAGACGGCAAAATGAGATTAACAGATGTAGGCAATGTTGAACAAATTTTTCGTCTTATCCAATCTATTCCTTCACCAAAAGCAGAGCCTTTTAAACAATGGTTGGCTAAAGTGGGCTACGAACGTTTGCAAGAAATTCAAGACCCCAGTTTAAGCATGGATAGAGCCAGAGAAAACTGGCAAAAAATGGGGCGAAGCCAAAAATGGATTCAGCAAAGAATGACAGGGCAAGAAACCAGAAACAAACTAACAGATTATTGGAAAGAAAGTGGTGTAACACAACAAGATGAATTTGCCTTTTTAACCAATATTATTCATCAAGAGTGGACAGGTTTAACAGTAAAACAACATAAAAATATAAAAGGCTTACAATCTCAAAACTTAAGAGACCACATGAGCGAAGCTGAATTGCTTTTTACTGCATTGGCAGAACTATCTACAAGGCAAATAGCAGAATCAGAACAAGCAAAAGGAATATCACAAAATGCCACAGCAGGTAAAAAAGGTGGTGCAATTGCCAAAAATGCACGAAAAGAATTAGAGGCAAAAACAGGCAAAAGTGTAGTTACTAACGATAATTTTTTAGCACCAAAAAAGTCATTAACATAAGCAAATTTAAAATGAGCAACGTAAAACTATTCGAAAATAAAAAAGTTCGAAGCCATAACGATAGTGTTATGTGCCATTTTATAGAGACCCCCTAAAACTTGAAAGTGTATTTGAATGATAGAAATTTTAAAACAACATTTGATT
>JBMLRA010000173.1:0-1243 GCA_049241265.1 Chitinophagaceae bacterium | reverse complement strand
AAACGCCTGTAATTCCTTCAGTTACATTTAGACTTTTAAATGAATCTACTGTTACCGGTTGGACAACAAGTGCAACAGACGATCTTATTGAAATTTGGAGTACTGGTTTTCTCGGCGTGCCAGCTTATAGTGGTCAGCAATTTGCCGAATTAAACGCTACACAGTCAAGCACTTTAACTCAAACATTTACTGTTTCACAGTCTGGCATTATAAAAGTTCGTTTTGCACATAGAGGAAGGGCTGGAACAGATGTAATGAGTGTAAGTATTGGGCCATTGGGGGGAGCACAAACTAGTTTAGGAAATTTTACTGATGGCAATACTGCATGGGGCGTTTATGATGTTAGCTATAATATACCTGCTGCAGGTACTTATACTTTAAATTTTACAGCTGTATCTTCTGCAGGAGGAATTGCTGCTGGTAACTTTATCGATGATATTCAGTTTACATTTACTGAAATTCCTAATTTAACAGGACCCAATGTTGCTTGTAATTACTCTTTACAGCAATTTACTGTTGTTAACGCAACAGCTTTTAATAGTTTTAATTGGAATGTTACTAACGGCACAATAGTAAGTGGTCAAGGTACAAATACTATAAATGTATTATGGAATACTACTGGCACAGGGGTTGTAACTGTAGCAACTACAGATGCAACTACTAATTGCCCAGCTACAAAATCGGCCAACGTTAGTATAACTAAACCAAATGCAGGAACTGATATTTCAGGAGTTTGTGTAGGTTCGAGCCAAGTTTTAACAGGTTCACCTATTGGAGGAGTTTGGAGTGCATTAAGTACTAACCCAGCTGGTGCAAGTTTAAGTGGTAGTACAGTAAGTTTTGCAACAACAGCAACAGGTACTTATAATTTTATTTATACTCAAGGTGGTTGTACAGATACAGTAGCAGTTAGTGTAGCTGCAAAACCAAATGCAGGAACTGATATTTCAGGAGTTTGTGTAGGTTCGAGCCAAGTTTTAACAGGTTCACCTATTGGAGGAGTTTGGAGTGCATTAAGTACTAACCCAGCTGGTGCAAGTTTAAGTGGTAGTACAGTAAGTTTTGCAACAACAGCAACAGGTACTTATAATTTTATTTATACTCAAGGTGGTTGTACAGATACAGTAGCAGTTAGTGTAGCTGCAAAGCCAAATGCAGGAACTGATATTACAGGAGTTTGTGTAGGTTCGAGCCAAGTTTTAACAGGTTCACCTATCGGCGGAGTTTGGAGTGCATTAGGTAC
>JBMLRA010000172.1:0-1935 GCA_049241265.1 Chitinophagaceae bacterium | reverse complement strand
AGAGGTATTTACCTGTTTAATACTATTACAAATCAAATTACTTTTTTTAATGAAAGTGACGGTCTAATTAGTAATAATATTTTTCGAAATGCCGCGGAGCATGGTAGTAACAATCTTTTTTTAGGCACACAAAAAGGAATTTCGGTAGTTAATTTTAACCTTCTTAAACAAGATGAAACTAAACCAACTATATTTTTTGATGACATAGAAATTAAAACTTCTAAAACTGTTTTAGATACTTGCAATAAAGAAATTGAAAAAATTACTATCCCAAGCGATTATTTAAATGCTTTTATTTCCTTTACCACCAGTGATTATTTGGAGACAAAAAATTTAAAATATAAGTATAGGATATTAGAACTAAATGAATTATGGATAGATTTAGAAAGTAAAAATGAAGTCACAATTTTTGGATTACTCTATGGGAATTATACTATGGAAATCAAAGCAATTAAAGATGGAGTTATCGAAAGTGAAATTCAAAAACTATCCATTAATATCCTCCCCAAATGGTACCAAACCATTTTATTTAAAATTGCTTTAATTTTAACCATTGCGTGTTTACTTTTTGCACTATATAAATACCGTATAAACCAACTTACTAAGTTGCTTACCATGAGGCAAAAAATTAGCCAAGATTTGCACGATGATGTGGGAAGTAGTTTAAGCAGTATAAAAATGTATAGTCAAGTGGTTCAAATGCAGCAAAATAATGATAATAAAATGTTGCAAAACATAGAAAATAATACCAACGATGTACTAGAAAAATTAGACGATATTGTTTGGGCTACTAACCCCAAAAACGATAACCTACAAAACACTATAGACCGCTTAGAACTTTTTGCAAAACCATTATGTAAAACTGCAAACATAAAATTGGTAATGCAAATGCCTTTGAACGATAATAATATTTTTATTAACGAGCTAAGTAGGCACAGTCTTTATATGATTGTTAAAGAGGCAATAAACAATGCAGTAAAATATGCCCAGTGCACTACAATACATTTCACTTTAGCAATTCAAAATAAAACTGTAATAGCCACTATAGCAGATGATGGTATAGGCTTTGATTCATCAATTACAACTACACGAAACGGCTTGCTAAATATGCAAATAAGGGCTACAAAAGCCAAAGGAAAATTCTCTTTAAACACTGCCCTTAATATGGGTACAACTATCTCTGTTACACTACCTAAAAAGTAGAGACGCACAATTAGGCTTCTCTGCAAAGCATAAAAGATTAGCCTCTTTAATATCATATTAGATGCTACTATTTATCTAAAACCCCATCAATGCAGTCATTGCGATGCACGAAGCAATCCCCCACAATGATTAGGAAAAGATTGCTTTGTTCCTCGCAATGACTAAACAGTAACAATTATTTAATCTAATACAAAGCTTAAAGCATTGTTAAAATATACCATAAACTTGGGATTGTGCAGGTGCTGTAGATGCATCATGTTTGCAATGTAAAAAAACAACAAAGGATTATTTACAATAATATAAATAATTACGCTGCTTAAAGTTGTAAACCCAAAATCAATTTAAAATAATTAGTAACCATTAAATAAAACAAAACACATGAAAAAAATTATTACCCTTTTACTAATTACAACTTGCTTAAAAACATTTGCACATACCTACACTTGGACAGGTGCAATCGATACCTACTGGAATAGGGCTAGTAACTGGACTGGTGGCCCAATAAATACCTACCCCACAGTTACAGATGATGTAATTATTAATGGTACAGCTACAACGCCAATACCAAATCAGCCTGCTTTGTGTATTGGTTCTGGTAACACTTTTGCTTGTAGGTCAATGCAAGTAAGTAATATTAATTTACCAACAGCAACATGGTATTTTCAAGTTACTAATAATAACGTAACAATACAAAATTGTACTGTATTTAGCTTAAATATATCGGTTTCTTTA
>JBMLRA010000171.1:0-1603 GCA_049241265.1 Chitinophagaceae bacterium | reverse complement strand
ATACTTGGGTAGCCAAAGGCAATAAAGTTTACACAGCAAGTAATAATACAGATACAATAAGATTAATGAATGCATCAGGTTGTGATAGTATTGTAACACTTAATTTAACAATTACCACTTGCCCTTTAACCACTTTGGGTATTAATAGTATTTTAGCTACAAGTGCTTATAGCTTAAGAAAACTAAGTGCTGATTACACAGGTGCTGCCATTCAGGTAGTAAGAAGCGACAATAATGCTACTCAGAATATAGGCTTTACAGCAGGTGGAGACTTAGATACTGCTGCCCTTAAAACATTTGTAGGCAGCAACAATGGATTTATTTCTATTTGGTACGATCAAAGTGGGAATGCCAGAAATGTAACACAAACCAATGCATCTAAACGACCTGCTATTATAAATGCAGGTGTTATATATAGAAGAGGTGGTAAACCAACAGTATTTTTTGATGGTACAGATGATGGAATGTTGTTTACAGGAACCGACTATATAACCACCAATGGGTTTACTGTAAACCTAGTAGCTGGTAGTAATTCTGCTAGTACTTCTACAAGAAGAGCTGTGCAGGGCAATTCTATTACTAATAATTGGTTAGTAGGACCTTATACAAATGCTCACACTTGGTTTGCTGGTGGATTTAATCATCTAAATGCAACAGCTTGGTCAACAACTCAAGTTGAAAGATTTACGGTTACTCAAAATAATAGTGGCTTAAATGGTTCGTTTAGAAATGGCAGTTCTATAGCAACAGACCAAAACAAATCTACCGTACCTGGCACTTTATGCTTTGGAGCAGAAGGTGGCTTTGCCGAGCCTTTAAATGGATTTATTAGTGAAGTAGTTAGCTTTACATCTGTTTTAAATACAACTGATAGGCAAAGTATGGATGCTTCAGAAGCAGCCTACTATGTAGTTTCTGCTAATGCCAACTTAACTTCTTTAACAACAACACCCACTACAACCTTAGCTCCAAATTTTGCAACAGATAGTATTACTTACAAAACAAGTGTGGCTAATGCTGTTGCAACTATTTCAGTAACACCAACACTCCAACAAGCTAATGCAACAATAAGTGTAAGTGTAAATGGTGGAACTTTTGCAACAGTAGCAAGTGGCAATGCAAGTGGTAATTTAGCTTTAAATGTAGGATTAAATACAATAGATGTAAAAGTTACAGCCCAAGATGGAACAACCATAAAAATATACAGAATAAATGTTACAAGGGCATCTGGTTTGTTAACAAATTTAGGTATCACAAGCAGCATTGCAACAAGTGCCTATAGTTTAAGAAAACTAAGTGCAGATTACGCAGGTGCTGCCATTCAGGTAATAAGAAGTAGCGATAATTTTACACTTGATATTGGCTTTACAGCAAGTGGAGATTTAGATACTGCTGCCCTTAAATCATTTGTAGGCAGCAACAACGCATTTGTAACTACTTGGTACGACCAAAGTGGTAATGCTAGAAATGTAACACAAACCACCGCTGCAAACCAACCTTCAATTATAAATGCAGGGGTTATTTTTAGAAGAGGTAATAAACCAACCGTATTTTTTGATGGCACCAATGATGGAATGCTATTTTCAGGAACCGACTATTTAAC
>JBMLRA010000170.1:0-3222 GCA_049241265.1 Chitinophagaceae bacterium | reverse complement strand
TGGGTAAAAGATTGTTTGTCTATTTCGCCTAACCTCTTTCTTAGTAAAGATATTTTATCTTTAACTATACGTCTGTCTGTTTCAATTTCAGTTTCTCCTGGACCACGAGTTCCAATACCTCCACCTTGTCGTTCAAGGTGTTTCCACATTCCTTTTAATCTTGGTAAAAGGTATTGATATTGTGCTAATTCAACTTGTACTTTAGCTTGAGCAGTTCTAGCTCTTCGAGCAAAAATGTCTAGAATCAAATCGCTTCTATCGATAGTAGTACATTTTATAGCATCAGAAATATTTAGTAATTGAGAGCCAGTTAATTCATCGTCAAAAATTACTAAATCTATTTTTTTGCTTGCAACATAACTAGCAATTTCTTCTAGCTTTCCTTTACCAACAAAGGTTCTGCTATCTGGTCTTTCAAGCCTTTGTGTAAAAGATTTTACTGCAATAGCACCAGCGGTTTCTGCTAAAAAAGCCAATTCATCTAGGTATTCCTGTACCTGTTCTGCGGTATTATCTTTTTGAATAACACTTACTAAAACAACTTTTTCCTCGCTTTTAATTTTTTGTTTAGAATCTATCAAGTATTAAAAATTTGAACAAAGTTAATACAAGCAGTGTCATTAATTTGGGGTATTGTTTATATTGCAATAAACTTGTTATGATGAATATTAATATTGATGAATTACTTACAGTAACTTTTACCTTATTTGCTGTTATAGATATTGTGGGTTCTGTTCCAATGCTTATTTCATATAAAGAAAAAATGGGAGGTATTAGTGCTACAAAAGCAACATTGGTTTCTGGTGGATTGATGGTACTTTTCTTTTTTGTTGGTAAACCATTTTTAGGATTGTTGGGGGTAGATGTAAAATCTTTTGCTGTGGCTGGTTCTATTGTTATTTTTATTTTAGGGCTGGAAATGATTTTGGGTATTGAATTTTTTAAGGCAGAACAAGATGCAAAATCAGGCACCATAGTACCTATTGCATTTCCACTAATTGCAGGCTCAGGAACTTTAACTTCCATAATGAGTTTAAAAGCCACTTTTGAAAGACAAGACAAGAATGAGTACATAATTTTACTAGCAATACTTGTTAATCTTCTTATCATTTTTATAGTACTAAAATCTTTAAATGCCATAGAAAGGGTTTTGGGTAAAGCTGGATTAATGGCTGTTCGTAAGTTTTTTGGTGTTATTTTGTTAGCTATTGCAGTAAAAATATTTACAACAAATATTGGGGCATTTGGAAAATAGTTTTGGAAGGCAAAAAGTTAAAAGGCAAAACCAAAAAAATATACATTTGTTTTGCAATCTTCAAATCAATTAATCTTCAAATCAAAAACTAGAAAATGCATTTTCTTACTTACGACGACATTCAGTTAGTACCATCTTATTCATCTGTTTCATCTAGAAAAAATATTAGCTTAATTACTAAAGTTACCAAAAATTATAGCCTTTGTATTCCTTTGGTAGCAAGCTGTATGGATACTGTTTGTGAACATAAAATGGCTATTGCCATTGCACAAATGGGGGGTGTTGGTTGTATTCACAGGTTTATGACTATTGAACATCAAGCACAAGAAGTTAATGCAATTATTGAAGGATTGAAGCAAGAAAAAGTAAATGCTATTTGGAAGGCTAACAACATTGTAAACATTCCTGTAATGGCTGCTGTGGGTGCTAATGGCGATTATGCAGAACGTGCTATTGCATTGGTAAATGCTGGTGCTAATATTATTTTAATTGATGTTGCACACGGGCATCACGAAAATGTGAAAGATGCTATTGCTGCTTTAAAAAAAGTCCTGCCAAAACATATTGATATTATTGCTGGTAACATAGCAAGTGCAAAAGCAGCACAAGATTTAGAAGCTTGGGGTGCTGATGGATTAAGAGTGGGTGTTGGTGGAGGTTCACTTTGTACAACACGTATTAAAACAGGTTTTGGAGTACCCAATGTTACCTGCTTGCAACAAATAATTGCTGTTTCAAATATACCTGTAATGGCAGATGGTGGCATTAAAACAAGTGGTGATATTGCAAAAGCACTCGCCTTGGGTTCTCATTGTGTAATGCTTGGCTCTTTAATTGCTGGCACCAAAGAAGCTCCTGGACAAGTAATAGAAAAACCCAATGGATTATATAAACGTTATAGAGGTGCTGCATCTTTAGAAACCAAAACTGTTCATGGTCAAGAACAAAGAAATGTTGAGGGTGAATCAACAGTTATTCCTTTTAAAGGAGGTGTAAAGTTTGTTATTGCAGGATTATTAGATGGTGTTCGTTCAGCATTATCTTATGGTGGTGCTAATAATTTAAAAGAGTTTAGACCAGAGTTTGTAATTGTAACCAATGCAGGGCAAGCTGAGGCTAGACCACATTTGTTGTTTTAAATTTTATTGTATTATCATCTAAACAATAAAAAAAGCGAGTGTTAACACTCGCTTTTTTTATTAATCTTTTTTCTTATCGTCAAATACTTTATCCTTATCAGTTTTGGTAACCATATCTCCATCTTTAAGTGTTTTACTAACCAATGAGTAAGGGCCTGTAACAACTTGTTCCCCATCTTTTAAGCCAGATAAAATTTGTATATAATTCAAGTCTTGAATACCTGTTTTTACTTTTACTTTTTTTACTTTTTTGCTAGCAGCATCATATACAAAAACAACTTCTTCTAAATCTTCATTTACAATATTTTTTGTATCGTCTTGGTTTGCTTCAGGTGCATCAGGCTTATTATCTTTTGTTGCTGTAGTTGATGGGTTACCATCCTTTTTATCTCTAGTTGTAACAGCATTTAAAGGAGCACTTAGTACACCAACTTCTCTTCTAGTTTGTATTTCAGCACTAGAGCTCATTCCTGGTCTAAATGGAAAACTACCTTTTGACATCAAGTCTATATAACTTTCTTTTAAAAGTCTAATGTGAACTTTATAATTGGTAACATCTGTTGTTGATGTTACACCAATTGTTGTGTTGGGATTAGCTATTTTATAAACAAGTCCTTTAAATTTTCTATTGCTATAAGCATCTATTGAAATTAATGCAGTATCGCCAAGTTTTACTTTTGGAATATCATTTTCGCCTACATCAACTTGTGCTACAAAACTATTCATATCAGCAATTCTCATCATTTCAGTACCAACATTAAAACTATTACCAGCAACCCTTTCACCTTTTTTTATACTAAGTAAACTAATCACCCCATCCATTGGTGC
>JBMLRA010000169.1:0-3921 GCA_049241265.1 Chitinophagaceae bacterium | reverse complement strand
TATAGTTCTTGCAACTTTTAAAATTCTATCATAAGCTCTTGCAGATAAGTTTAGCCGTTCCATTGCTTTCTTTAAAAGTGCTTCTCCAACTTTATCAATCACGCAAATTTCTCTAAGTTGTTTAGAACTCATTTGTGCATTTGAATACATTCCATCAATTTCTTTATAACGGTTTGTTTGTATTTCTCTTGCTTGTATAACCCTTTCTCTTATTTGGCTTGATGTTTCTCCATTTTTAATATTGCTGAGTTCATTAAATGCAACAGGGGTAACCTCTACGTGCAAATCAATTCTATCTAATAGTGGTCCTGAAATTTTGTTTAGATATTTTTGAACCGTACCTGGTGGGCAAGTACAATCTCTATCTGGATGATTAAAAAAACCACAAGGGCAAGGATTCATACTTGCTATTAACATAAAATTTGCAGGAAATTCTAGAGCTAGTTTTGCACGTGAAATAGTAACTCTTCGTTCTTCCATTGGTTGACGCATTACTTCTAATACAGTCCTTTTAAATTCTGGTAATTCGTCTAAAAATAAAACACCATTGTGGGCTAATGAAATTTCGCCAGGTTGTGGAATACCTCCTCCACCAACTAATGCAGCATCACTAACTGTGTGATGTGGTGAGCGAAATGGTCGCTTAGAAACCAATGCAGCATTCTCAGGTAGCTTGCCTGCTACACTATATATTTTTGTAGTTTCCAATGCTTCTTGTAAACTCAATGGTGGCAATATGGTTGGCAATCTTTTAGCCAACATTGTTTTACCAGCACCAGGGGGGCCAATTAAAATAGCATTATGACCACCAGCAGCAGAAATTTCTAAGGCACGTTTAATATTTTCTTGTCCCTTTACATCACTAAAGTCAAATTCAAATTCATACTGACTACTAAAAAATTCTTCTCTAGTGTTTACAGATACTGGCTTTAAACTATTTTCATCTTTAAAAAAATCAACAACTTCTTTTATGTGCTTAACACCATATACATTTAAATTGTTAACCATCCCTGCTTCTCTTGCATTTTCAAGTGGAACAATTAATCCTTTATAACCTTCTTTTCTGGCTTGTATAGCAATGGGCAAAGAACCTTTTATTGGTTGAATGGTTCCATCTAAACTCAATTCACCCATCATTACATAATCTTTTAACAACTCAACATTATGTATTTGATCACTAGCACCCAATACACCAATGGCTATTGGCAAATCAAAAGCACTACCAGTTTTTTTTATATCAGCAGGAGCCATATTAACCACTACTTTGGTACGTGGCATTTGAAATTTCATTTGCTTTAAAGCACTTTCGATTCTTTGTTGACTTTCTTTAACTGCATTATCAGGTAGCCCAACCAAATAAAAATTCATACCAGTGCCAGAAACATCTACTTCAATTGTAATTGGAATTGCTTCTACGCCATAAACTGCACTACCGAAGGTTTTTACCAGCATAAGTTGCTAAGGTTTAAAATTGTTGTAAATATAATTGCATTCAATTTGTGAAAAAAGAAATTGGCTTGATATGTTTATATTGGCAATATTTTTGAATACAAATTGAAATATGAAAAAATATTTTGTTCTACTTTTTATCTTGCTGTCTTTTGTTTCAATATCACAAGTTAAGCCAGATGCAATTTATTTGCCCACCATTAAAAGCATTAAATTATTTCAACAGAATAATCAAGAAAGTGTGCCTGTCATTAATCTTAATTCATCAGATTTGTTAGAACTTCATTTTGATGATTTGGATAGTTACATAAAAAATTACTATTATACCTATCAACTTTGTAATGCAGACTGGAGTGAAGCTGAATTGAATCCATTTGATTATATAAAAGGATTTACTCAAAATAGGATTGTTGAAAGTAGGCCATCATCTATTACACTTTCAAAGTATGTACATTATCAAGTTACACTACCTGAAAGAAATTGTATTCCATCTAAAAGCGGCAATTACTTATTAAAAGTTTTTTTGAATGGTGATATTGATAACGTTGCTTTTACAAAAAGAATGTATGTTGTAAATAATACAGCTGCAATTGGAATGCAAATTTTGCAACCATTTGATAATAGTATTTATCGCACACATCAAAAAATTCAATTTTCTGTTAATACTGCTCAGTTGAATCTCTTTAATCCAAATCAGCAAATAAAAGTTGCTCTACTTCAAAATCAAAGATGGGATAATATTATTACTAATATTCAACCATCGTTTATGCGTGAAAATACATTTGAATATAATGGTGAGCAAGATTGCGTTTTCCCTGCTGGCAAGGAATATCGTTGGTTAGATTTAAGGAGTTTTAGATTTGAAAGTGATAGAATAGCCAGAAAAGATGAAACCAAAAATCCGATAGATGTTTATGTGAAGCCTGATGCTACAAGGGTTAATCAACGCTACTTGTTTTTTAAAGATTTAAATGGATGGTATGATATTGTAACAACAGATTTAGTAAATAATTGGTGGCAAACTGGCTACGCAAATGTTCATTTTACTTATGTTCCAGAAAATAATCAGCCTTATGCTGGAGAAGATATGTACATTATTGGAGAATTTACTGGCAATGATATTGGTAAGGAAAATAAAATGGAATACAATGCTGAAAAAGGTGTCTATGAAAAAACGTTATTGCTAAAACAAGGATATTATTCTTACACGTATGTTACAAAAAATAATAGAGAAAAAAACTCAAAAACCAGTATGGAAATTACCGATGGCAATTATTGGGAAACAGAAAACACTTATTCTCTTTTTATTTACTATCGTTCTTTTTCTGGCAGACACGATGAATTAATTGGCTTTTCAACTTCTAATTCTAGACTTGGAGGAAGATAGTTTTAATAAATAAGGGAGCCAAATTCATTTGAATTTGGCTCCCTTATAATATGTATTTTTTTTTAAAATTTATTCACCGGGTTTAACTAAACCAAGCTTAGCTTCTAAACTTAATGTTGCGTGTGGTACAGCACGTAAACGAGCTTTATCGATTAATTTACCTGTGACTCTGCAAATACCATAAGTTTTATTCTCAATTCTTTGTAATGCTTTTTCTAGGTGGTCGATAAATTGAATTTGTCGGCTAGCCATATTACTCATTTGCTCACGTTCCATACTCATACTGCCATCTTCCATTGTCATAAATCTGCCATCTTCATTTTCTCCACCAGTATCACTTTTATGAGTTAATACTCCTTGCAAGTAAGCAAGTTCTTTTTTCGCAGACTCAACTTTTTTGCTGATTAACTCCTTGAACTCATTTAACTCTGCGTCGCTGTATCTAACCATTGGAATTTGTGGTTCTTCATCTTCTTTTCTTTTATCCATAGGTACATATCCTGGAGAATAAGCCACACTAGATTTAGTTGTGGTTTTTGGAACTTTAAAATTCTTTAATGGTTGTTCTACAACTTTGGGTTGTATTTTTTTTACAGGGATAACTGTGGTAGCCTTCTCAATTCCAGCTGCCTTAACAATTTTAGGTGGTTTGGGCGTTCTAATGATTCTTTGAGGCTTTTTTACCTTACTTTTTTTCTCTTTTACAGGTTTAGGAGGCTTTTCGGCTTTCACCTTCACTGTTTTTTCTACAATTGTTTCTTGCTTTGCTATGACTTTTTCTTTTTTTGTTGGCTTCACCTCAGCGACTTTTGTTGACTTTGGTTCTGGCTTTTGATTAATATTTTTCTTTGCAGCAGCCACAGCTTTATTAGCTGGAGCTTCTTTTTTTGCTGGTACAGCTACTTTTTTTACAGGAGTTTCTTTTTTAGTTGGCTTAGCAGCAGGCTTTTGAGCAACAACTTTTTTTGTTGGAACTTCCTTTTTAACTGGCTTAGGAGCAGGCTTTTGTACAGCGGCTTTTTTTGCTGGAGCTGCTTTTTTAGCTGGCTTAGCAGCAGGTTTTTGAGCAACTACTTTTTTTGCAG
>JBMLRA010000168.1:4186-7659 GCA_049241265.1 Chitinophagaceae bacterium | reverse complement strand
CTAAGCATTAAATCTTCTTTTGCAGCCCAAATACCAACGTCTTGTTTACTAAGTGCTTGAGCCATTAAATCTGGAAACTTATCTGGTGTACAAGCAAAAACAGGAATTTGTAAGGTTGCTAGAAATTGTGCATTATTGTGATCGTAAGATGGGGCACCATCATCGTTTAAGGCTAACAACACAATTACTTGTACCCCAGCAGCAGTAAGTTCTACAGCCCTTTTACGCATTTCATTTTCGTTACCACCTTCGTATAAATCTGTAATTAATACCAAAACTGTGTCTAATGGTCTTGTTATAATTTGCTTACAATAGGTTAATGCAAGATTTATATCTGTACCGCCACCTAACTGTACTCCAAATAATAATTCTACCGGATCGTCTAACTCTTCAGTTAAATCTACAACGGCAGTATCAAAAACAACCATTTTGGTTTTTATAGCTGGTATAGAAGCCATTACTGCACCAAAGATGCCTGAATAAACAACAGACGTACCCATAGATCCACTTTGATCTAAACAAAGTACCACATCTTTTAGCGAGGAGCGTTTGCGACCATATCCAATTTTTGTTTCAGGAATGATTGTTTTATAATCGGGTTGATAATGTTTTAAATTTTTCAATATGGTACTTTGCCAGTTAATTTCATTATGCCTTGGCCTTCTGTTTCTAGCACTTCTGTTTAAGCTACCAATTACAGCTTGCTGCATTGGTTGGGCAAGTTTACGCAATAATTCATCTACAACTTTACGCACTACTTGCCTTGCTGTATCTTTTGTTTTATCTGGAATAACCCTGCTCAAAGTCATTAATGTTGCAACTAAATGCACATCGGCTTCTACATTTTCAAGCATCTCTTTTTCAAATAACATTTGTGTAAGGTTTAGTCTTTGCAGAGCATCTCTTTGCATTACCTGCACTACTGTATTGGGGAAAAATGAACGAATATCTCCCAACCACCTATTTACATTTGGCGAAGATGGTCCCAAAGAGCCTTGTTTATCGTTATCGTATAAAGCCGCTAGGGTTTTATCCATTTGCAAATCTTTATCATGCAGGGTAAAACTGGTTCCATCGTTTTGATCAGCACCAAGAATTAGCCTCCATTTACGTAAATTTTGTTCTTCTACCATAATTGTTTTTCATTTAAAAGCTCAATATTTATTCTACAGTTGAAGGGAGCGTCGCAACCATCGCCCCATTGAAATACTAAGGCTGGTAACCCAATAATTGCATCATTATTGGTAATGCTTTTTTAGCATTTTCTTTATTAAAATTACTATTTTCTATTTGTGTTATGGCACTTGTTGTATTGCCATGTTTTACTTTTTCGCCAAGCTTTCTTCTTTCGGCATTGGTAAAATTGCTAAAGGTTCTTCTAAGTAAAGGCAGGGCTTGTACAAAACTTTCTTCGTTTAATTGTTGTACCCAAGTGTTTACGATTATCCAAAGTGTGTCATCAATTAACAACAATGTACCACTACCTTTTAAAAAGCCCTCTAACCAAGCTGCAGCTTCTGCAACAGCAACAGATTTACTAAGACTTGCATAAAATAAATTGTGCAAACTGTCTCCAGTTAAGGCTCTTGCATCCATTAGCTGGCGTGCTGCAAACCCACGCATCATAGGTGCTGCATTGTTTTGGTGGGCAATTTGTTGCAAACAATTGTTCCATTGCTGTAAATAGTTGGTTTGTTGCAAAACTTGAATACTATGGTTAATACTAACGCAATCTTCGGTTAATTGATTTGCTGTTTCCTCGTTAATACCACAACAAGCCGCTGGCAAACCAATACAAACCCTAACAATCATACTTTCTACAATTTGGCTTACCATTTCTGCATCGGTTTTACGCACATTGCCATACCGCATAATACCTACCAAATTGGGTAATACATTTACCAGTTCAATTACATCGTTGGTAGCAGCAGCAGCTGTTAAAATACGCTGTGCAATTGCCTCAGCAGCATTGGTTAAGTTAGCTGGTATTACTTGTTGCAACAAATTGGTGATTGACTTTAAGCTTGTTTCTTGGTTACACTGATTGATAAGCCAAGCATTGCTAGCTTCTTCTAACGTATTGCCCCAAACACCTTTTTCTATAATGTTTATTACAAATGCTGGATCCCATTGTAAACGCCATTGCTCTTTAAAAGTACCCTTACCACTCACCAAACTTTTACTACCCCATTGAATACCCAATAATGCTAATCTGTTTAAAAAAATACTGCGTTCTAGATCGTTTTCTTTACGTAAGTCTAGCATATAATCTTTCCAATCTGCGGTTGCTGCTAAACGCAAAGATTTTTGCTTTTTTTCAATATCAATTTGCAAAGGTGGCTTTGGAATATCGTCTGGAACATGACCAATAGTATTACTTACAATTAATTGCTCTTGTATTAATTGCATTAAAATACTTTCTCCGTTGCATAATACACTTAATGTAGCTTCGTTTAATTCTGCCAAACCAGCTTTTGAAAGGTTGCGTAAAATAGCTAACGACTCTGCTAACCTAACAGCTTCAATTACATGAGCAACAGATGTATCCATTTGATGTTGACGGAATAGCTTTGCCACTTTTGCCATCCATAAAATTCCATTGTCTGTAGCATGCTTCCAAACATGCTCATACCAACCTGGCGATTCTATACCTGCCCCATAACCACTGTACATGCTCAATCTACTATACGTCCAGGGAATCCAAGTAGTTTCTATTTTAACTTTTGGTAAATTTTTAAGCAACTCATTATCGTCTTTTACCTTTGGCATGTTGGTTAAAGCTGGTGCATGCCATGCTCCACAAATAACTGCAATATTTTGAAACATTTCTTTCTCTGCTGCTCTTATGGTTTTACGCATCCAAGCTTCTCTAAAACCTTCTATTTTATCTTCTTTTTGAGGTAAGCAATCTCTTAAAGCTTGCATAGCTTCATTAACTGCCTCAAATACATTTATATTATTTTGCCTATGTTCAAACATGTGTTCCCACCACTTTTCTTCATCGTAGAAACCTGCTGCCTCTGCCAGATAATGAATTGGGCTTTTTGTAATATCTGTAGTTAGTGTTGGTTCATCAACCACTTCTTTTTCTGATATGGGTTGATTTTTTTCTGCTTGTTCAATTGCAAACCAGTGAACCAACGGCAAATCCATGAAACGTATATGAATATTGGCTTTTTTGGCATATTGAATAGCTTGCCACTCTGGTGAAAATTCTGCAAAAGGATAATAAACAGATTGTTGAATATTGTCTGATTGATAGGCTAATATGGCAATTGGAGGAATTAAATTGGGGTGATTGGCATATTGTAATAAACTATCTGCTTCTGGTGGTCCTTCTACCAAAACAATATCTGGTTTTAGTTCTTCTAAAAATGCTTGCACATTTTTTGCAGAACCTGGTCCGTGATGTCGTATGCCTAAAATATGAATTGCCATAAACCCTTAGCGGAGAATTTGTAAAGCCCATTTTT
>JBMLRA010000168.1:0-4086 GCA_049241265.1 Chitinophagaceae bacterium | reverse complement strand
GGCGATTTTATTTTTGTTTTACCATCTATTGTAACACCATTTCTTAACTCTCTAAAAATGGTAACTATTCTTCTAATTTCTGCTAATGCTGGTTTTTCAACTGGTAATTCCATTGTTTTTTCATAACTAGCTACCCTGCGTTGTACAATATCTATTTCTTCTTCCATACTATCTGGCACAGGTAAAATAACAGTATTAAATCTTCGTTTTAAGGCACTAGACAATTCATTAACACCTTTATCTCGGTTGTTTGCAGTTGCAATAATGTTGAAGCCTTTTATAGCTTGAACTTCTGTGTTAAGCTCTGGAACTGGTAATGATTTTTCTGAGAGTATGGTAATTAAAGTATCTTGAACATCGGCACCAATACGTGTTAGTTCTTCTATTCTAACAATTTTGCCATCTTTCATTCCCCGAATAACTGGGGTTTCTACTAAGGCTTTTTCGCTAGGTCCTTCCGATAATAGTTTGGCATAATTCCAACCGTATCTTATTGATTCTTCACTTGTACCAGCAGTACCTTGAATAATTAATGTACTATCGCCACTTATTGCTGCAGCCAAATGTTCGCTTACCCAACTTTTTGCAGTGCCTGGCAAACCGTACAACAACAAAGCTCTGTCTGTTGTTAAGGTTGCTACTGCAATTTCCATTAAACGCCTATTGCCAATGTATTTTGGCGAAATTTCAAAACCGTTTTTTAGTTTCCCCCCAATTAAATAGGTTACTACTGCTTGAGGTGTAAGCTTCCAATTGGCAGGTTTTTTACTTGTATCGTCTTTTTGCAACTCTTCTAACTCATGGGCAAACAACTGTTCTGCATGGCTACGTAATATGGTTGACATAATTGTTTATATTTTAAAATGATGTATGAATTTGTTGTTTAAGTTGTAATAATTTTTCTATATACTCTTTGGTATTGTTCCAAATATTTTTTCCATTTTCATCTGCTGGTGTACATGCATCTAAAATGGTTAATGCCTTTTGTGGTATCAAGTGAATTTGCTGATAATAAAAGTTTCTATAGTATTGGTAAGGGTTGGCTGCTAAATAGGTGAAAATTAATTTTGTTAGTTCAACACTCCACTCTTTTTTCATACTTAAACTATACCTAATAATGCTATTTTCATTACCCTTAAAAAATTTATTACTATAATATTCTTGTTGCTGCGAGGGAATAAAAGGTAAAATATCTAAATAAAAAACCGATGAATATTGCATTACAGCAAGTGCCCATGTAGTATTTTTAAATGTACATAAAGCAGTAACAATTGCAGGAATGAATTTTTTGTTTGCAGATTCTTTTTGAAACAACTCTATAATTTCATGAGGTTTTAGTTGTACATGTGCTTCTAAAACATCTGGAGGTGTGTTTGCTAATAATTGAAAAATAGTTAACTCTTTATCGCTAAATTCTTTTTGATTACTCAGCTCATCAATTCCTGTTTTAAAAATAGTTTCATCTACCAATTGAGGTAAAATTATTTGCAAAGCCAACTTGGAGGATAAGCCCAATAAAGTTTTTTCTTTAATTACTGTAATAGTTTTTTGAATAATAGAAGAATATAGTTGAACTACAGACGATTCAGGAATCTTTTTAAGCAATTGTAAGATTTGATCTTTTACCAGTTTGCTTTTCTCATTTTTTAAACTTTCTAACCATTGTACATCTTGGCTAGTAATGGTAGCTTCAATAGCTTCAAGAAAATGTTGTTTATTGGTTGCATTTTCATGTTGCCAAGTTGCTTGCAGCAATACCCTTGCTTTTTCAACATCCGTTTCTCTAAATTTTTGTAATACCAATTTTCTTTGTTCTAGCGTTCCTGTTTGCCAAACTTCATCAAGGTTAAGTGTATTTGTAAATTGCCAAGCAGCATTAAACTGCCCTAACCAAACACCACGTTTACCCATACAACTTTCTACTAAACTTTTTAAATACTTGTGTTGTACTGCCTTATCTAAAATAGTTGGCAATAATTGTGTGTGTATTAGTTGGTTAGCATCTTTACATTGTTGTAACCATAATTGTAATAATGGAATACTTTCTTCAAGTAAAATATCTTTTAAAACCTGCTCAGAAGCTTGGTTGCAGTAAGCTTTTTCTTCATTGTCTGCAAATGTTTGTACAAAATTGGTGGCATGCAGGGGTTGGGTACCACAGTTGGTGTAATTATAAACGATAGCTGCAGTTTGCAAAAATTTTTCTTCTTTATCTATTTGATTGTTGGCATGAACAATAGCTAATACTTCCGCTAAATCTGTTTCAAAATCTTGTACAGTAATAGGCTTTTTTTCGGTGCCAATTAATGCCGTTTGTATAATGTGGTTCCATTGTTGCATAAACTTAAATAGATATGTATTGTTGATTAACCCATGCACCAATTGGTGTAAAAATATGTTGTTTTGCTATTACTGCCATATTGAAGGGCTTACCTCCCGTAATTGCTAGTAGATTATAAAGTTGAGCATAACCATCTGGTAATTGAACCAAATTATTGTTAATGTCTTTTAACCACCATTGATTGTTGTAAAATACAGGCGAAACTTGATTGATTATAAAAGGAAGACTACCTTGAACAGGTAAAGTTGAATGAATTGTAGCTAGCTCTTGAGATACATCTAGCCAATTACTATAACCATCAATTAAAGAAGCATTATTTATTAAAGCATGATTTTTTATTATTGCTCTTAGTGGCGAAACAGACGGAAAGAAAACCAATTCTGAATTGATTACCTTACCTGGTGTTAATGAAAAATTTATACCTTGTCCCCTAACGCTAAATTGTAAAACCAACGCATACTTTTTAGAAACTATACCATATAACCAATTATGTTCAATAGTAACACTATCCTCTTCTGTAAGTTGTTTACCAAGTACAAACCAATTATCTTCTATACCAGATAATTGTTTTAAACTTTCTTGATTTTGTGTAAATCCTATACTTTTTTTAACATCTTCTAATATAGCTTCATTGAGCTTATTTTTTTGTTTGTAGCCAGAAATGATAATATAAATATTGCATAATTGCTGCATAAACACATGCTGCCAGCCTTCTTTATAATAATTAATGTTACTCAAACCTTTTAGCATATTGGCTAAACCAGCAGCTTTAGCATCTACCATTCTTTTGGCTAATTCGTCGAATATTAAAGTGCCATTTTCAGGAATAGAGAGGATGCCATTTCTAACAATATCTTTCATCCATAATAATAAATCTTCTATGCCTTCATCTATTAATTGCTCTCTGGCTTGTAAACGTTTGGTTTGTGCTGCTTCATCAACTGGTTTGTCTTTTTGTTCTGTTTTTTTTTCTGCTCGTTCAGATCGTTTTGCTAACCAATCAGCTACCCATTGTGGAGCAATTTTTTCTGTAAAACTGCCTTGTTGTTTTGCATGAAATAACAATAAACCTAAACCATGTTTACAAGGAAATTTTCTGCTTGGGCAAGAGCATTTGAAAGTAAGGGATGCTATATCAATTTGAGTTTGATAAGGCTTAGAGCCGCTACCTTGGCATTCTCCCCAAATGGCTTGTTCATTCATGCCTTTACTAACCCATTTGTTGGCAGTAGATAAATCTTTACCTGCCTTTTTTGAGGCCTCGTCTGGTGCTAACGCAAATATTTGATCTTCGGAAAGTTGCAAGTGAAATATTTGTAATAAAAAATAAAGATAAATGGATACACATATAAAACAAAAAAATGAGTAGAATATATTAAAATATTTTTTGATAGGGCATATAGCTTTTTTTCATATTAAATACAAAGCCTTAATCAGGATTTTGAATTAAACTTGTGGTAATAAATGTGAAAATTAACAATTATAAAATTATTTATGTGAACATAAATATTTCATAATTTGATATTTAGATAGAGAATTTCTACATACAGCAATGCCAAAAAACAATCCACTCCTTACTTTAATTCACTAATCTATTAAACAGATTTATCATTTAGCCGTTTTTTTGTATAGCTAATCCTAGCCATAACAAATTACCCCAAAAGTTAGCTTTGCCTTTGATATATATGTTAGCTTGGAGTCTTTAATGAGAATTATCCTTTATGCTTTGAATAACTTAAACATAA
>JBMLRA010000167.1:0-1464 GCA_049241265.1 Chitinophagaceae bacterium | reverse complement strand
ACTGTAAAGGTGCTGGTGGTAGGTTGGTTTACTTTTACCACCACACTATCGGTTGCTGTGCAACCATTAAAATTGGTGGTTACTTTATAGGTATTATTGGCTTTGGCTACAATAGCTTTAGTAATTGCTCCACCTGGCAACCAACTGTAGGTTGCTTGTGGTTGCAAGGCTGTGGCATTGCTTACAAAACTTGGTGCATTTACCAAAGTTGCTGTGTTGCCATTGCTACTAGCATCGGCAGTGGTGGTGCCAGTTGTTTCGCTAAATCTATAATAGGCTACTAAACCTGCAGTTGCTGCTGGCAGAATAGCATTTTTATTATTGTTTATTTCTGTAGCTGTTTTTGCTGTATTCCAAATTCTTAGTTCGTCTATTTCGCCATTAAAATTATACATGGCTATTGGGTTGCCCAAACGCCCAATTTGTAAAGTATCGGTATTGGGTATAAGGCTTTGGTTGTAGGCTGTGCTATTATCTAACACTCCATTAATATACAATTTCATATTGGCACCATCGTAAGTGGCTGCAACGTGTGTGTATACACCTGGTGTAATGTTGGCTGTAGAAACTACATTGGCTGCTCCACGTAGGGTAAACTGTATTTTATTGTTTAATTGTAGTAAGCCATAATGCCCACCACTAAAGTCGCTAATACCTTTAGATACTATATAATGCACCCCATCGAAACTTGGTTTTATCCAAGCCTCTATACTTAAATTATTGGTAAGGCTTAGGGCTGCAATAGGGTTGGCTTTGGCATACTTGCTACCATTTAATTGCAAAGCATTGTTGGTGCCTGCATTTAAGTTGGCAGTAAGGGTAACCGAATCGCCAGCACAAAATGTAGTGGCTCCACTAGTAGCAATGCTTAAGGTTGGGCCTACATTTATAGTTAAATTAAGCGTTACAATACTATCACAACCTGCTGCATTTTTAAGCATTATTGTATCTGTAGTATTGCTTGCTGTGTATAGCTTATTGCCTTTTGCTGCCCAAATGTAAGTACCACAAGCTGTAACTGTAAAGGTGCTGGTGGTAGGTGCTTTTACTACCACTGCTGTGCTAGTAGTGCTACAAGTACCATTGCTTACAATAGCTGTGTACGTACCTGCTTGTGTAGGGGTATAGGTGGCAGTTTTACCTGCTGCTGCAATTTTTTGTATGCGATGGTTATCTGCGTCTGCTACATATATATTGCCTGTAGCCCCTACTGCTATGCCAAATGGATTAATAAATTGATTGGCTGCACTACCTGCTGTTCCAGTACCACCAACAGTTGTGCCAAAAGTTGCCCCAACTGCCCATTTTTGTATGCGATTGTTATTTCGGTCTGTAACATATAAATTACCTGCTGCATCTATAGCTACGCCTGCTGGATTATATAATTGATCGGCTGCACTACCTGCTGTTCCTGTACCTGCAACAGTTGTTCCAAAAGTTGCCCCAACTGCCCATTTTTGTATG
>JBMLRA010000166.1:26372-34336 GCA_049241265.1 Chitinophagaceae bacterium | reverse complement strand
CATTTGCAATTGCTATTGCAGGAAAAATATGACCACCTGTTCCACCACCTGCAATAATAAAACGAGGATACATAGTGCCACCTCTTACATCAAAATCAGGATTATATATAAAATTATTTTTTTTCATCTTAATCATCTAAACAGGTTGAACTATAGGTTCTGTTTTTGTAGTTGTGGGTGTTACAGTTCCTTCTAGTTTCTCAACATTTCTACCCACACTTAAAATAATTCCAATAGAGGCACAAGTAAATAAATACGAACTTCCACCCATACTAACTAATGGTAATGTAACTCCTGTAACTGGCACCCAACCAACACTTACAGCCATATTTGCCAAGGCTTGTATCACTAGTGTAAAGCTTAGACCTAACGCTAAAAACGCTCCAAAAGCATATGGGAATTTTCTGTAAATTCTTATACATCTATACAAAAAAAGAACATAAATAAATAGTATAAATGCACCACCCAAAAGCCCATACTCTTCAATAATAATAGCGAAAATAAAATCGTTGTATGCCTGTGGCAAATAATTACTAGCTGTACTATTGCCTGGTCCCACTCCAAATAAAATACTACCATTCGCAATAGCAATATTAGCTTGCTGTCTTTGATAAGGTGCAGCAGAATCACTTGCATATTTAAAATCCTGAACACGTTTTACCCAAGTTCCAAAACGCCCAAATGATTTTATTTTTTCAGCAACTGCCGGCTTATTAGTTTCTGCTTGATTCCCATCGTATGTGACAACTGCAACAGCTACAATAATTCCAATTGGAATAAATGCTACAAGAATTGTTAATAAAATATGTTTTATGCTAACTCTGCCTATAAACATAATTAATAAAGCTGTAGCCCCTGTTAATAGTGCATTAGAAAGATTAGCAGGAAAGATAAAACCACAAATGAGTAACACAGGTGCAATAATTGGTAAAAATCCGTTTTTAAAATCTTTAATTATTTCCTGCTTTTTACTTAACAGTTTTGCCAAATACATAAATAATGCTAATCTAGCAAAGTCACTTGTTTGAATCGTAAGATTAACAATCGGGATTTTAAGCCATCTGCTACCATCATTTATTTTGGCACCAAACAACCAAGTATAAATCAACAATGGAACAGCTATTATAATAAAAAAAGTAGCTAACCTTGAAAAAAAAGAATAATTGACTTGGTGTAAAAAATAAATTACAAGCAAACCAACTCCTGAAAAGGCTACTTGTTTAAATAAAAAGAATTCGGTGTTACCATGATATTTTTTATAAGCCAAAGAGCCTGTGGCACTGTAAACAACTAAAATGGAAATAAGAGACAATAATATAACAATACCCCATATAAATTTGTCACCTTTAGCTTTTGCTAAGAGTGCATTGCCAGAGTCTTTCAACTGCGGCAATTCAGAAAACATAATATCTGTGGTACGTTTAAACATTAATTTATAATTTCTAAAGAGCCAAAACAGCTTCTTTAAACTGCCTTCCTCTATCCTCGTAATTTTTAAACAAATCAAAGCTTGCACAAGCAGGGCTTAATAAAACAGCATCACCTTTTGTAGCAAGATTAAAACAGGTTTCAACGCATTTTTTTGCAGTTTGTGTTTCAATTATTTTTGGAACTAGTCCTTTAAATGCTGCTTTTATTTTGGCATTATCTACACCCAAACAAACAATTGCTTTTACTTTATCCTTAACTAACTCTGCAATTAAAGAATAATCATTGCCTTTATCTGTGCCACCAAGCACAAGAATTGTAGGCTTTGTCATACTCTCTAAAGCAAACCAAGTACTGTTTATATTGGTTGCTTTACTGTCGTTGATAAATTCAACACCTCGAACACTAGCTACAAATTCCATACGATGCTCAAGGCCGCTGTAATCTAATACAGCTTCGCGAATTTTTTCTTTTCGAATGCCAATTGTTGTGGCTGCAATGCAGGCTGCCATAGTGTTTTGTTGATTGTGTTTACCTTTTAGTGCAAAATCATAAATGCTCATAGAAACTCTTTCCTCTTGAATTCTAAGCATCATTTGATCGCCTTTAATGTGTCCTCCTTTTTTAAATTCTTGTTTCATGCTGAATGGTAGTGGGTTAGTATTTGTTAATAGTAATGGGTAATATTTTTGAATCACTTCATCATCGGCATTGTAAATGAAATAATCATTCTGCGTTTGATATTTAGTGATGTTGAACTTTGATTTTATATAATTTTCGAACTTATAATCGTATCTGTCTAAATGGTCTTCAGTAATATTTAACAATACAGCAACATCTGGTTTAAAAGTTTGTATATCATCTAACTGAAAACTACTAATCTCCGCAACATAGTATTCACAAGGCTTTTCAGCCATTTGTCTTGCTATACTATAACCAATGTTTCCAACCAACGCACAATCAAATCCTGCAGTTTTACAGATATGATACATTAAACTTGTTGTTGTACTTTTTCCATTTGTGCCAGTAATACCAATTATTTTACTATTTCCTTTATATCGATAAGCCAACTCAAATTCACTGATAACGAGTATTCCAGCAGTTCTTATCTTTTTCATCATTTCATTTTTCTCTGGAATCCCTGGGCTTTTCATCACTTCATCTGCATTCAAAATCTTTGTTTCAGTGTGTCCTCCCTCCTCAAACTCTATATTACTATTAATCAACTCTCTTTTATAATGATCTTTTATTAAACCTGCGTCACTTACGAACACATCATACCCTTTTTGCTTTGCCAACAATGCAGAGCCAATACCACTTTCTCCACTTCCTAATATGATTATTCTTTTACTCACTTTTGTTATCTAATTTTCAATGTCATAATACTTGTAACAACAAGTAATATTGTTATAATCCAAAAACGTAATGCAATTTTATTTTCGTGAAAACCTTTCTTTTGATAATGATGATGCAATGGGCTCATTAAGAAAACCCTTCGTCCTTCACCATATTTTTTCTTAGTGTATTTGAAATATGCCACTTGAATAATCACACTTAAATTCTCTACTAAAAAGATTCCACAAAAAATTGGGATTAATAATTCCTTATGCACAATAATTGCAAGTGATGCTATAATTCCTCCAAGTGCAAGACTTCCTGTATCGCCCATAAATACTTGTGCTGGATATGCATTATACCATAAAAAACCAATACAAGCACCAACAAATGCACCAACAAAAATGGATAGTTCTCCAAGATTTGGGATATACATAATGTTTAGATAATCTGCAAAAACATAGTTACCACTCACATACACAAAAACTCCCAAACCTGCACCAATAATAGCACTTACTCCTGCAGCCAACCCATCAAGACCATCTGTTAAATTAGCTCCATTACTTACAGCTGTTATAATAAGTGTAACAATTAGGATATAAACAATCCAGGTGTACTTTTCTGCACCATCACCCATCCAGCTTATAAGTTTACTATAATTGAATTCATGCCCTTTTACAAATGGTATTGTTGTTATTGGTGTTTTAACTTTTACATAGTATCTCTCTTTTCCATCAATTTTTCTAACTATAATATTACTATCTTTTGCTAATCGTTCACCTTGTTGTAACACACTATGAATATTGGCAGAAGCAGTTTGCACTTGTCTTTCAACCGTAACAGCATTACTGAAATAAAGAGTAGTTCCTATAATAATACCCAATCCAATCTGCCCAATAATTTTTGAAATACCAGCCAATCCATCACTATCTTTCTTTTTATACGCTTCACCCTTTGCTAGAGCAATTTTTTTTGAGCGAATTTTGAAATAATCATCCAAAAAGCCAATAACACCAAGCCATACAGTACATAATACCATTAATCGTATGTACACTTTATCAAGATTAGCAAACAGTAAAGTTGGAACTAGAATACTAAGAAGTATGATAATTCCACCCATAGTTGGTGTTCCTTTTTTTTGCATTTGTCCTTCTAAACCTAAATCTCTTACACTTTCACCAATTTGTTTTTTTTGCAGAAAAATGATAATCTTTTTTCCATAAACAGTTGCTATTACAAGAGACAATAAGATTGCCATTGCAATACGAAACGTTTGATACTGAAACAGTCCAGCACCAGGAATATTGTAATGTTTATTAAGCCAATTGAATAAGTGATATAACATCTAAATAATTATAAATTATGAATATTGAATTATGAATGATTAGTTAATAATTCTTTTAAAATTTCTTTGTCATCAAAAGAGTATTTAATTCCTTTTATGTCTTGATACTTTTCATGCCCCTTACCTGCCACAAGTATTATATCTTCAGCATTTGCCATCATTACAGCAGTTTTAATAGCTTCCTTTCTATCAACAATTGATATGTATTTTCTTTTTGCATTACTACTTAATCCTTCCTCCATATCTTTCAATATTTGTGCAGGCTCTTCTGTTCTAGGGTTATCGCTGGTAAGAATAACTTTATCGCTATAATCACAGGCAACATTTGCCATAATTGGGCGTTTTGTTTTATCTCTATCGCCACCACAACCCACAACAGTTATTATTTGCTCGTGCCCTTTTCTTAACTTTTTTATGGTAGCTAACACATTTTCTAAAGCATCTGGAGTATGAGCGTAATCAACAATTCCAACAACTAAATTGTTGCCAATAATGTAATCAAATCTTCCTTCTGCTCCTGTTGCCAAACTCAATGCGGTCAACACTTTTTCTTTATTTTCACCTAAACAAATAGATGCAGCATACACAGCCAAAAGATTGTAGGCATTAAATTCTCCTATTAATCTAAAATGAACTTCAATTTCATTTACCAACATTTGCAAACCAGTAAGTGCATTATCAAGGATTTTTCCTTTGTAATTAGCAGGAGATTTTAATGCATAATAAATTTTCGTAGCCTTTGTATTTTGTAGCATAACTTCTCCACGCTTGTCATCTGCATTGCTTATGGCAAAAGCATTTGAAGGCAAATCATCAAAAAATTTCTTTTTTACTTTTATGTATTCATCAAATGTTTTATGATAATCTAAATGATCATGAGTTATGTTGCTAAATACTGCAACATCAAATTGCAATGCAGTAATTCTATGTTGGTGAATAGCATGGCTACTGCATTCCATGAAAACGTGAGTGCAGTCTTCATCAACCATTTTCTTTAGTAAAGCATTTAAGCTAATAGGATCTGGTGTTGTATGTGTTGATGGAATGATTTCATTTGCAATTTGATTTTGTACTGTTGAAATCAATCCACATTTATATCCAAGATGTGAGAATAATTTAAACAAAACCGTTGCAATTGTTGTTTTTCCATTGGTTCCAGTAACTCCTATTAACTTAACTTTTGTTGAAGGTTCATCATAAAACTGATGAGCCATAACAGCAACAGTTTCATGAGTATTGTTTACTTGTAAGTATGTAGTATTTTCAATGAACTGGTTTGGCAATCTTTCACAAACAATAACTGTTGCACCTAATTGAATCGCTTTGTCTATAAACGAATGGCCATCAACTTTCTCTCCTTTTATAGCTACAAATACAAAACCCTTTTTAACCTCTCTTGAATCAATTGCTATGCCCAAAACAGCAATATCTGTTGAGCCTTGCACTTGCTTTAGATGCACTTTGTATAATATGTTTTGTAACTTTTTCATTAATTCAATCCGATATTAATTACTTGACCAAATGATATTTTTGAACCTTCACCAATAGATTGTTGATTAACTTTTCCTTTCCCTTTTGCAACAACTTTTAATCCAATTTCCTCACACATAAAAACAGCATCTTTAAGATTCATTCCTTTTAAAGAGGGCATTATTTGTTTTTGGGTAGCAATCGAATTGAACTGAATATTTTTTGAATTAGTGTTGGTTTTAATCCAATCATTTGCTAAATCTGAATTGTCCAAATACTTAGCGTTTAGCATATTTAAAATATATTTTGCGTCTTCTTTATATCCAGAATATGCAATTGAACTACTATCTTTTTTATATACTATACTTTTATTGATATTGCTATTTTTAACATAGGTTGTGTAAAGCCTATCAGCAATTTCTTTAAATACTGGCCCAGCTACCTCTGCTCCAAAATGCTGTGGTGATGAAGCTTTGTTAACAATGATTACAACACAAGTATATTGGGGATTATCAGCAGGGAAAAAACCTGCAAATGACGACTGATAAATTCTATCGGAATACTTGATTTTATTATCAACTACGAAAGATGTACCCGTTTTACCTGCAACTAAATATGGATTATTTATAAACAGTTTTTTTGCCGTACCCAAACTACTATGGCAAACACCTATCATACATTTTTTTACAGCAGCAAGAGCCGAGTCGTTACAAATTTTTTCGTTGATTACGGTTGGCTGAAATTCTTTGATAGTTACCCCCTCATTCATTATTGCACTTGCTAAATAAGGTTTCATCATCTTTCCATTATTAGCCACTGCATTATAAAGTGTTAGTGTTTGCAAAGGAGTAACACTAACATTGTAGCCATGTGCCATCCAAGGCAGTGTTGTTCTCTCCCAACCACGTGTGCCTGGTTTATGAAAAATAGGTTTACGCTCTCCAACCAAATCAATTCCACTAACTGTATCCAATCTTAAACTATGTAATTTATTAATGTATGCAGATGGATTATTTGCATAATTATTCCAAATCATTTTTGCCATACCCACATTACTACTCAATTCAAATGCTTCTTGTGCTGAAACAATACCTCGTCCGTGTACCTCAGCATCTGTAACTGTTGCATTTTGTGCAAACTGCCAAAGCCCTCCTTGTAAATCAACAGGTGTAGTTGTTTTAATTTTGCCATCGTCTAACAAAGCAATCATTGTGGCTAGCTTAAATGTGCTGCCGGGTTCTGTTGCATACAGAGCATAATTTTTAATTTCCCTATACTCACTTTTTTCATTAAACGATTTTGTAAGTGCAGCAGAATCTAAACCCAAGTTTGCAATTGCTTTTATTTTACCAGTTTTTGTTTCCATTACAACTGCACAACCATACTGCGATTGATTTTTAAACAACATATTATGCAAAGCATTTTCAGTTATTTCTTGTGTAAGAACATCAATTGTTGTTACTATATCTTTCCCGTTTTGCGTTTCAGTTTCAATAGCATCTTCAACAGGAACAGCTACACCACCTGCAATATATCTTACTGTTCTTGTGCCACTAATACCTTTTAACAAACTATCGTAACTCAACTCTAATCCAACTTTAAAACTATCTCTAGCAAGACCAATAGTTCTAAAAGCTAAGTTGCCATATGGATTTAAACGACGGCTTTTTACTTCTACAATAAAACCACTTGTATTTCTTCCAAGCTTTACTAAATGAAAAGTGTTTAATTGCTTAAACTGTGTGTAATTGATATGTTTTTTAAATTGAAAATATCTTGTCTTTTTTTTGTATTCATTCACAAGAATTTTTCGATATTCCTGAGCTGTATAATCGCCAAATAATCCATTTAGTTCTATGCATAATGAATCTACATTTTTATAAAATTTTTCACCTTTTTTTGCCCTAAGCCCTTGTGCAGCAAAATCTATATAAATATCAAACTCAGGAATACTAGTACTTAGCATCTTACCATCCTCACTAAAAATGGTTCCTCTTTCAGCTATGATTGTATCTGTTTTTTGATGCAAAGCCTCGTTTAAACTACGCCAATATTTCCCTTGCGATTGCTGTATAAATGCTGCTTTTCCAATAATAAAAAGGCTGATGCCAATTACTGCAAAAAAGGTTAAATAAGCCCTAGATAATATTTCGTTTTTTATATCCACTAATTGTTAAATGATATCAGTTGATGGAATTTGTTTTTTGGGTTTCCTGCATCTTCAAACGCTTGGGTACTTCGTTGCTAATATGAAGCCCAAGAGGTTCGGCTTTTTTAAGCACCTCTCCTTCTTCACTTAGCTTCATTACCTCACTTTTAACAGTTTTATACTCGTACTGTAAATCTTTTAATTCGGTTTCTGTTTTATTAATTGCACGTAATGTTT
>JBMLRA010000166.1:14611-26272 GCA_049241265.1 Chitinophagaceae bacterium | reverse complement strand
TCGTACTGTAAATCTTTTAATTCGGTTTCTGTTTTATTAATTGCACGTAATGTTTTATCTGTCCAATGACCATAAGCTATATATACAATAGCTAATAAAGCCAAGTATAAAAAGAAAAGTAAATTGGCATTAATCCACTTTGTTTGAAACAAATTAGTTACACCTTTCATAGATGATTTATTATTATCAATAGGTGGGTTAGAGGCAGTCGTTTCAGTCACGGATTAAAAGTAATTAGTAGCTAGTAGTTAGTAATTAGTTAAACACTAAAACTTCGTACAGACATATTATTTATTAAATTATTTTCACAATTCTATCTTGATTATCGCTCACAAACGTTGCATCATATCTTTTCCACTACTCTCAACTTTGCACTTCTGCTTCTTGTATTTCTTTTTAACTCCTCATCGCCTGCTTCAATTGGCTTTTTAGAAACCAGCTTAAACATCCTTTCTTTTACTTCTGTTGAAAAAGGATTTAAGTCTTCTTCAACTTCAAAAGCTCCATTCCTAAAATAATTTTTTACCAGTCTATCTTCTAACGAATGAAACGTAATGATTGCAGCCCTTCCACCACTTTTTAAAACAGCAGGTAGTTGTTGCAACATCTCTTTCAAAGCACCAACCTCATCATTCACCTCAATTCTCAAAGCCTGAAAAACCTGAGCTAAATACTTGTTTGGATTTCCTTTTACAAGTGAACTTATCAAGGTTTTAAATTGCTCAATAGATTCTATTTGTTTTCCAATCCTACTTGCTACAATATGAGCAGCTAGGGTTTTTGAGTTTGTTACTTGTCCATACTCTTGAAAAATCCACTGCAATTGTTGAGCTGAGTAGGTTTCTATAATTTGTTTAGCAGTTATTGACTGATGAATATTCATTCTCATATCTAACGGACCATTAAACCTTGTAGAAAACCCTCTTGAACCTTCATCAAACTGATGGCTACTAACACCTAAATCTGCAAGCACTCCATCAACCTTATCAATTTTGTGCAGTCTTAAAAACCTTTGCAGATGTCTGAAATTGTGTGGCACAAAAACCACTCTTTCATCTTGCAAAAGATTTTGCTGTGCATCAGTATCCTGATCAAATGCAACTAATTTTCCAGTAGAACTTAGCTTATCAAGAATTCCTTTGCTATGACCACCACCACCAAAAGTGCAATCAACATACACACCATCAGAATTGATATTTAAAGCCTCAATTGTTTCATTAAAAAGAACTGGTATATGATAGTTATTGTCGTCAGGTTTATTCATAAAAACAATAACTAATCATTAAAATTTATTTTGTACTCATCTAATATGGCTTTAGCATTATCGCTAAGCGTAGCATCAGATGTATTATCAAACATTTCGTTGTATTTGGTTTTATCCCAAATTTCAAATCGTGATAAAACTCCAAAAATCACAATGTCTTTTTCTATGCCTGCATACTCCTTGAGAGATTGCTGCAAATTCAATCTACCTGCACCATCTAAACCCACTTCTGTAGCACCACGCAAAAAGTTTCTTTTAAATACCACCACTCTTGGGTCAAGGTCGTTTAAACCACTAATTTTGTTCAAAATGTTATCCCAAGTTGATTTTGGATATAATGTCAAGCAATTTCCGGCACCACGACTAATGGTGAAGCTGTTTTCCGATTCAGGCAACTGCTTTTTTACAGCTGCTGGCATCAGAAAGCGACCTTTTGAGTCAACCGTTGCTTCGTATTCGCCTTGAAATTTGCTCATTGTTAAGAAATAATTGTGTTTTTAACACATATTGACACAAAATAACAACTAAACACACAAATTGACAACTTGTTTTTTGTGAAAAAGATTGTGCAATGTGGATATCAATGTTAATTAATGTGGATAATGATATAAAAAACAATACTGCATTGAATTCCATAAATTCACATTAACAGATTCGATGTGAATAAATAGGGAAAAAAATGGTGTCAAAAAGTGTGAATTGTGGTGCTTTTTTATAAAAATTTGAAGAAAATGAACCCAAAAAACTTATCAATAACTGACTTTAACTACGATTTACCCGAAGAAAAGATTGCAAAATATCCTTTAGAGGAAAGAGATGCCAGCAAAATGTTGATTTATAAAAATGGAGTAATTAAGGAGTCGAAATACAAACATTTAGCTGCTGAAATACCTGAAAACAGCTTGCTAATTTTTAACAACACCAAAGTCGTAGAAGCTAGAATTTTATTTCAAAAAGAATCAGGAAGCACAATAGAACTATTTTGTCTGGAACCTGATGAAAAGTATAATGACATTACAACAGCTATGCTACAAAAAGGCTCTGTGTTCTGGAAATGTTTAGTAGGTGGTGCAAAAAAATGGAAAGAGGAATCCATTAGTAAAAACATCAATGAACAAATCATACTTGATGCAAAAAAAATTGAGAAAAAAACTGACTATTTTTTGATAGAATTTAGTTGGAATGATGAAAGCTTGACTTTTGCGGAAGTGCTACATATTGCAGGACAAATTCCTTTGCCACCATACTTAAACAGAGATGTTGAAGAAAAAGATAAAGCAACTTATCAAACAATTTATGCCAAACACGATGGTTCTGTTGCAGCTCCAACAGCAGGACTACATTTCACAGAAAATGTATTAAATTCACTATCAAAAAAAAGAGTTGATATTGATTATCTAACACTTCACGTTGGTGCAGGAACTTTTAAACCTGTTAAAGCTGAAACTATGCAAGAACACGAAATGCATAGCGAGTTTATTGATGTTTCCATTCATCTTATAAAAACAATAATTTCTAAACTTGATAATACCATTATTGTAGTTGGAACAACTAGCTTGAGAACTCTTGAAAGTCTTTACTGGATTGGTGTTAAGCTTCTTCAATCATCAAAAAAAAATGAACAAGAATCTATTGAAATATCTCAATGGGATTGTTATGAGTTGCCACAAAACATTGAACCCAAAGATGCTTTAGAAGCTTTATTAAACTGGATGCAGAAAAATAATTTTGAAAGATTGATGACAAAAACACAAATTATCATTGCACCAGGTTATCAACTTAAAATGGCTAATGCAATAATCACGAATTTTCATCAGCCAAAATCTACTTTGTTATTACTAGTTTCAGCAGTTATTGGTGATGATTGGAAGAAGGTTTATCACTATGCCCTAGGTAATAATTTTAGATTTTTAAGTTATGGTGATGGTAGTTTATTATGGAGAAATTCTAGATAATTTCTAACAGCCTTGTGCTTTGGTCAACAAATGAAATTTTTAAAATAAGTGCATCTTGAGGCATTATGCCTTTTGCTTGTTCTGGCCATTCTACAAAACAATATTTGTTGCTGTACAAAACATCTTCAACACCACACGCTATAGCTTCTTCCTCGTCTTTTAATCTGTACAAGTCAAGATGGTAAACAGTTTCAATGATACTGCTTTTATATTCGTTAATAATTGAAAATGTTGGGCTACTGGCAACATCATTAATATGTAAATATTTGCAAAGTACATTTACAAAGGTTGTTTTCCCACAGCCCATTTGGGCATAAAAAAGCCATATTTTTTTGTGTTGATATTTTTCCCAAACTTGTTGAACAATCCTATCTATTTCACTTAGCTGATAAGTTATTTGCATCAGCAAAAGTAATCATCGAAATGAGAATTATCATATAACTGGGTTTACTAAACAAATACCTTTGCTAAAAGTGTGAAAATGGAAACTACTAATATTTGTGTTGAGGGAATGAATTGTGCAAGTTGTGCCATCAGCATAAAAAAGAGCCTACAAAAACAAGGTCTAGAAGATGTTAAAGTTAATTATGCTTCTGGAGATGTAAGCTTTATCAATCGCTCCAATATTTCTCTTAAAAGTATTGAAAATGAAATTAAAGAACTTGGATATACTGTTATTGGTTCTCAACAAAATACAACACAAGAAAAGAAAGTTTGGTCATTTAAAAGCAGCTGGAACAAATTTTTATTTTGCGTCATTTTCACTGCTCCACTTTTTATTTCTCATCTTATACATATTCACTGGTTAATGAATCCTGTTGTGCAACTTGCACTCACAACGCCTGTTTATTTTGTTGGAATGATGTACTTTGGAAAGAGTGCTATTAAAAGTTTGATGAAGGGCTTTCCCAATATGAATGTATTGATAGCATTGGGTTCTACAGCAGCATATTTTTATAGCCTATTTGGATTGCTTACAGGCAAAGCAATGGAGTTTATGTTTTTTGAAACAACTGCTACAACTTTAACATTAGTATTTTTAGGTAATGCCCTAGAAGAAAAAACAAACAGCCAAACGCAGCAATCTTTAAAGAACTTGATGAAGTCTCAAACAGTTAAAGCAACAATGATAGCCTTTGATGATAAGTATCAGGAGCAACTTTTTACAGTTGAAGGAAAAGATTTAAAAGTTGGTGACTTAATCCTAGTTAAGACTGGTGAACAAGTTCCTGCTGATTGCAAAATTCTTTGGGGAAATGGCAATGTTAATGAAGCAATTGTTACAGGTGAAAGTGCACCATTAACAAAGCAACAAAAAGACATTTTAATTGGTGGTAGCATTGTTGAAGATGGATCGTTTAAAGCACAAGTTACAGCTGCTGGTAACGATTCTGTTTTGTCTCAAATTATAAAGCTCATACAAGATGCTCAGAACGAAAAACCGCCAATGCAACAATTGGCTGATAAGATAAGTGCCATTTTTGTTCCTTCAGTAATTGTGGTTGCTATTCTAACATTAGCTATTAATTATTTTGTTGCTAAGGTTGGGTTCAACGAAAGTCTTTTACGCTGTGTTGCAGTAATGGTAATTGCTTGTCCTTGTGCAATGGGATTGGCTACTCCTGCTGCAATTGCAGTTGGTTTGGGGAGAGCAAGTAATAATGGAGTTTTGTTTAAAGATGCCAAAAGTCTTGAACTAATCAAAACTATCAAACAAGTTGTATTTGATAAAACAGGCACATTGACAACAGGCAAATTCAGCATCACAAATTATGAATTAGGAATTTGGAATAAGGAATTAGGAATTAGCGACGAGGATTTCAAGCGAATTGCTTATAGTTTAGAAAAATACTCGAACCATCCACTTGCAAAAACAATTACTGCAAACTGGAAGGCTACTGAAGAAATAAGATGGAGTAAAGTAGAAGAAGTGAAAGGGCTTGGTATTATTGCAACAGACAAAGAAAATAATATTTATAAAGCTACTTCTTACAAAGAAATTCAGCAACTGACCAACGATTATTCTCATAATATTTACATCTCTAAAAACAATGAATTAATTGGGTGGATTGATGTTGCTGATGAAATAAGAGAAGAAGCTGCTAATGTTATACAATGGTTTAAAAGGCAAGGAATAAAAACCATTTTATTAAGTGGTGATAAAAAAGAAAAATGCGAATTAGTTGCAAAGCAAATAGGTATTGACGAAGTATATGCAGAACAAACTCCTGATGATAAAATAGACTTCATTGCTCAGCTAAACAGTATTGCCCCAACAGCAATGGTAGGTGATGGAATTAATGATGCACCTGCATTAGCAAAAGCAACACTTGGCATTTCATTAAGCGAAGCAAGCCAATTGGCAATTCAATCTGCACAGGTTGTTTTAATGAAAAGTGGTTTAAAAAAATTACCATTTGCATTAGGTATTGGCAAGCACACTTATATAACCATTCAACAGAATTTATTTTGGGCTTTGATATATAACGTAATTGCTATACCTGTTGCTGCTGTTGGATTATTGGGAAAATATGGCCCAACTTATGGTGCCATTATTATGGGTTTAAGCGATGTTATTCTTGCAGTAAATAGCATTAGGTTGAGATGGAAAAAAGTGGAGCTTTAATTAAAAAATAAAAATGATAAAAATTGAACTAATTTTTGTTTAATCTATCTACAATACATTTACAAAAAATAATATATGAAATACATACTTACTATTTTATTGTGTAGCATTCTTCAATTATCAGCAACAGCACAAACGATAGATTCTTCAAAACCATATAGCCCAACTGCCAATGCAAAACTTGACATTAATGAAGCAGTTGAACTTGCAAATAAAACTGACAAGCACGTGATATTAATGACTGGTGGAAATTGGTGTAGTTGGTGTTTGCGTTTTAATACATTTATTCGGCAAGATGCACAATTAGATTCAGCAGTTAAGGCAAACTTTGTTTTCTATCATTTGAATTATAGCAAGGAAAATAAAAACCATGATATACTTGCAAAATATGGCTATCCACAGCGTTTTGGCTTTCCTGTATTTATTATTTTAGATGAAAATGGGAATAGGATTCACACACAAAATTCTGCATATCTTGAGGAAGGGAAAGGTTATAGCAAGGCTAAAGTTTTAGAATTTTTTGACCACTGGAGTCCCAAAGCATTGAAGCCTGAGAGCTATAAGGATTAATACATTAAATGTAAAAGACTTGAATTTATTCAAGCCTTTTACATTATTCAAATTTAAGATTTTATAACAATCCATTTTCCATCATATACTCTGCAATTTGCACAGCATTTGTAGCTGCTCCTTTGCGTAAATTATCGCTCACAATCCACATATTTAGTGTGTTTGCTTGTGTTTCATCTCTTCTCAATCTACCAACAAAAACTTCATCTCGTTCGTGTGCATTCATTGGCATTGGATAAATAAAATTAGCAATATCATCTTCAACAATAATTCCTGCTGACGATGCTAAAAGCTGTTTTAATTCTGCTAAATCAAAATCATTTTCAAACTCTACATTCACACTTTCACTATGCCCACCCATTACAGGAATACGCACTGTTGTAGCAGTTACACGTATGCTATCATCCCCCATAATTTTATTGGTTTCTTTCACCATTTTCATCTCTTCTTTGGTATAACCATTTTCTAAAAACACATCAATTTGAGGAATAGCATTTAAGTCAATTCTATATTTATAAGCCATTGCACCATCAATTCCATTTCTTTCATTCATTAATTGATCAACAGCACTTTTGCCAGTGCCAGTAACACTTTGATAAGTGCTAACTACCACTCTTTTAATTTTATATTTTTTGTGTAATGGCTGTAATGCAACAACCATCTGTATTGTAGAGCAATTAGGATTTGCAATAATGAAATCATCTTGGGTTAAAACATTGGCATTTACTTCTGGCACAACTAATTTTTTTGTAACATCCATTCTCCAAGCACTGCTATTATCAATTACTTTTATGCCTGCTGCTGCAAATTGTGGTGCCCATTCTAAAGATGTATTTCCACCTGCTGAAAATATGGCTACTGCTGGCTTTGCTGCTATGCCATCTTCCATACTTACTACTTTATAAGTCTTGCCTTTAAATCTCACTTCTTTACCCACACTTCTTTCGCTAGCAACAGCAATTAATTCCGTTACAGGAAAGTTTCTTTCGGCTAAAACTTGCAACATTTTGCTGCCCACTAAACCTGTTGCTCCAACTACTGCTACTTTCATTTGATGTTTCTTTATATTTTCTTAATGGGCAAATATAATTGCGTTAGTATTGTTGTTTTAGCAAATGCAAAATTTTATAGGAAAACGATTTCGTTTGATGCTTAAAGTTTTTTTATCTGTGTAACTACTATTTCCATACTTTTAAAATCTAAACACCAAAACACATTATATGCAAAAACAAACAACATCTTGGTATAGCCCAGCCCTAAATAAAGAAATGCCTATTGCCTGTTATGGTAATTATGGATTTGCTTTATTGCTTGTACCAACTGCTGCTGCTGATTATTTAGAGTATGAGCGTTTTCAAATGCTAGACGCTTTAGCTCCTTTTATAGATAGTGGAAAAATGAAAGTGTTTAGTATTGATAGTATTAATAACGAAAGTTGGTTAAACAATAAAATGGAACCTTCGCATAAGGCCATTCGCCAAAATCAATTTAACGAATATGTGTTTAACGAAGTAATTCCTTTTATAAGAAACAATACTAGTCAAGAAACAATGATTTATACTTGTGGTGCTAGTTTTGGTGCATTACATTCAATGAATTTATTTTTAAAACGCCCCGATATTATTAATGGGGTAATTGCTATGAGTGGTGTTTATGATTTAAGTGAATACACCAAAGGATTTTGGGATGATCAGGTTTATTTTAACAGCCCACAACATTATATACCAAATTTGCACGATAGTTTTTATTTAGATAAAATTAATGCAAGCCATCATATTCATATATACACAGGTAGTGGTAATTACGAAGATCCAAATGCTAATAGAAGATTTAGTCAGGTACTTTGGGACAAAGGAATTTGGCACGATTTACAAATTTGGGGCGAAGATGTAACCCACGATTGGCCAACGTGGAGGGCAATGTTACCTTACATTATTGGCAATAAATTTTAATTTTTTTCAAGGCTCAATTTGATAATTGAGCCTTTTTTCTAAAATAAAAGTTAATACTTTATATGGGCTTGGCTGTTTAGTAATGTAGTACTAATATTACATCTTAATTAAAAAAATTGCTAAAAAATTTTTTACATATTTTCTTTTTACTGTTTTCAATATCGGCTTTTACGCAACAAAAAAAGCAGGGCTATGTTACGGTTAGTGGAACAGTTTATGATATCTCTGCAAGGCAGCCCATTGAAGCTGTTGCAGTACTAAGCACAATGGGAAATGGTTCTTTAACTGATAGTTTGGGTAGATATAGCATAACTGTAAGATGGACAGATAGTATTTGGTTTAGTATGTTAGGAAAAACAACCACAAAATATGCAGTGGACACAATTGCCAACACCGATGCTTTTAACATTATGATTCACTTACGAGTGGGCGATTTACCAGAAGTGAAAATTAGAAGTAAAAACTATAAATTTGATTCACTAGAAAACAGAAGAGAGTATGCAAAAATTTTTAACTTTAAAAAACCTACATTATCATTAAGCACTAATAGAAATTATGCACCAGGCGGCCTTTCTGCTGGGTTCGACTTAGAGTCTATTATTAATATGTTTCGATTTAAAAGAAATAGAAGTTTAGAAATATTTCAAAAAAGATTGCTACAGCAAGAACAAGATAAATATATTGACTATAGATTCAATAAAAACCTAGTAAGAAAACTAACTAAACTTCAATCGCCGCAAATAGATAGTTTTATGAATGAATATAGACCTGACTATGAATTTTTAAAAACTGTTAACGATATAGAATTTGGTTATTTTGTTCAACAATGTTTTGAACAATACAAACAAAAAAAATTAAATAAAGGTTCCCTAAGAAAAAATGATGATTTTCTACACAAGGCAACTAACTAATTTATGATTTTCAATATAAAACTAAGGCTTCAATTAATATTCTTTTTTTTATACTCAAATTGTCAAGCCCAATTAAACATTCCTGGTGGAGCATCTCCACAAGCAGTTAGTATTAATTTTAACTCTAGCACAAGTAACTTTTTAAACCCACCCTATGTTAGTGCTGTTATCAACGACCCTACAGACCCTGCTGCAACAATTGGCTTAAAGGTTGATGTTTTAGAAAACGGGAATCCTATTTTAGCTTCTGACTACACTATTGCTGCTACAAGTAGTAAATCAAGCGTTGTAACAGTTTCTAATATTATAATAACTAAATACAATGGTTATGCCATTATAAAAATTATACCTACTGGCGTTGGGTATTCTGATATTAAATTAACTTTAACTAAAGATAGCAGCACCAATAATA
Organism: Chitinophagaceae bacterium; assembly: GCA_049241265.1. Classification (GTDB taxonomy): domain Bacteria; phylum Bacteroidota; class Bacteroidia; order Chitinophagales; family Chitinophagaceae; genus CAIVPM01. The sequence continues at coordinate 16,582 of JBMLRA010000166.1, read as the reverse complement.
TTACCATTAAATATGCAGCATCAGCAGCATCAACCACACCTGCTATTACAAGATTTTGTACAGGAATTTCTGATGCATCGGCAGCCATTGTTTTAGATTCGTCTTATATGGTAATTGGTGATGACGAAATCAATAGTTTATTTGTTTACGATAGAAAAAATTCAGGATTACCAGTTGCAACTTACGACTATCAAAATTTGTTGGGTTTAACAGATGGAAGCAGTGGCAACTATGCGGAAATTGATTTAGAAGCTGGAGTTAAAAGCATCAACTTTCCCAATAGAACGTACTGGATTAGTAGCTTAGGAACAGCAGGCAGTAGTAATAATGTGAAGCCCAATATTAATAGATTATTTGCAGTAGACATTAATGGCACTGGGGCTTCTACAACATTTAACACCATTGGTTATTATTCTAATATTCGTTCTCAACTAATTACTTGGGGTAATGCAAATGGATTTGGTTTCACTGCTTCAGCAGCAAGTGGGCACGACGCCAAAACAATTGATGGCTTTAATGTTGAAGGAATGTGTTTTGGCCCTGACAATACAAGTTTATTTATTGCATTTAGAGCCCCACTTTTACCTGTTACAGCAAGAACAAAAGCTTTAATAGCTCCTATTTTAAATTTTGAAAATTGGTTTAATAATGGTAACCCAACTGGTAACCCAAGTTTTGGCAATCCTATACTTTTAGATTTAGGAGGTAGGGTTTTTAGAGATATTATTCGGCTTTCTAATGGCAGCTATATTATTATTGCTGGCAATTATGATAACATTCCACTTACAGGTGCTATTTTTAAATGGAATGGAAGTGCAACAGATCAACCAATATTGATTCCTGAATTTGCAATTAATAATATCAATGCTGAAACTGTTGCAGAAATCACTGAAAATGGTATAATGTCTAACAACAAATTACAAGTTATTAGTGATAATGGTTCTACAGTATTTTATAATGATGGCACACAAGCAAAAGATTTGAGTAGAGATAATTATAAAAAATTTAGAAGTGATATTATTTCAACTACGAATAATGTGCTGCCTGTTGTAATTGAGTACTTTAAGATTAGCAGCTCTAAAGATTATGATATTTTACGATGGAAAATAAACTCGCTTGAAATAGAAAAAATTGAGATTGAAAAAGCAGATAATAAAAATAAATTTAAACCAATTATAGCATTTATAGATATTAGTAAACAAATGGAATATAAATGTTTAAAAAGTAATCAGGATATTGTTTACTATCGATTAAAATTATTATATAAAAGCGGGAATACAGAATTCTCTCAAATCATATCAGTAAAGAATCATAATATAAATAGCAGCATCGCTATATATCCCAATCCAAGCATTAATAATAAAATCCATATAGTATTACCTAGCAATATATTAAATAGTGTATTACAGATTTATGATAATTTGGGTAAGATGATACAGCAAAACAAAATCAACTCATCTTCTAGTGAAATTATGTTGAAGACAAAAAGAGCTGGCAATTACTTAGTAAAAATAACTACAGAAAGTGGAGAGTTATTTGAGCAAGTCTTGTTAGTTCAGTAATTGATATTACATTCTAGAAAAAAAATTATTAAAAGTGTAACAAAAAGCAAATAGCTTCGTAAAACGCTAAAATTATGATTATGAATCGCAATATCAAACGCCTTGTTTTGTTCCTTTTTATAGCAGCTGCAATTATTGCAATAGTGTCAAAGGATAATGGCGAAACTCAAAATAAAAGACAGTGTGATAATAATCACCAATCGTGCCCAGAAAAACCCAAAAAAAATGATGGCGTTAACTTTATGAATCCACTTAACAGATTTATAGTTGCTGCTTAAATATTGATTAATTCCTGCTCACTAGCAGGAATTTTTATTTTATTGTAACATTTTCAATCAAAAAACGTAAAACAATTATTAAACAACCAAATAACAACTAGCACAGTTTTAATAATGAGTGAAAAAGAATA
>JBMLRA010000166.1:8080-14601 GCA_049241265.1 Chitinophagaceae bacterium | reverse complement strand
AATTGTGTAAATCAATATGCCGACAACGTATTTAGATTTATTGTGAAAAATCTTCGTCACGAAGAAGATTCACGAGATATTGTACAAACTGCATTTGAGAAACTATGGAAAAACAAAGAAAATGTTGACTACGAAAAATGCAAATCTTTTCTATTTACTGTGGCTTATAATCAAATGATTGACCATATTAGAAAAAATAAAAGAGTATTGCTAAAAGAAGACTTTAGAGAAGAAACAAAAATTGGATTTCAAAAAAATAATGAACTGCACAAAACACTAATGCAAGCACTAAATAGGCTAAATGAAACTCAACGAAGTTTAGTTATGCTAAAAGATTACGAAGGTTACAGCTATGATGAAATTGGTAAAATAACAGGACTAAAAGAAAGCCAAGTAAAAGTGTATTTGCATAGAGCTAGAATTATTTTAAAAGATTACTTAGTAAGTAAAGAAAACGTGATTTAGAATGAACATAAACAGAAATAACTACGAGGAATTTTTACTTCTTTATATAGATGGCGAAATATCTTCAAATGAGGAAAAAGAAGTGGAGCAATTTCTTGAATTGAATGCAGATATCAAACAGGAATTTGAAAATTTATTAAAAACAAAATTAGAATATGAAAGTATCTCTTTTGGTGATGTATCAACACTTTATAAAACAGAAGACAACAACATAAGCACAAAAAATTATCAAGAATATTTTTTACTGTTTGTTGATAAAGAGTTAAACAATCAACAACAACAAGAAACAGAAACCTTTGTGCTGCAACACCCTAATTTACAACAAGAGTTTTTATCTTTACAACAAACCAAACTTCCTTTAGAAAATATTACATATCCTCAAAAAAAAGATTTATACAAAAAAAATAAAACACCTATAGTTTTTTACCTAAAGAGAATAGCTGTAGCTGCTGTTTTTATTGGATTAATAGCATTTGTGTGGAATATAAATAGCACAAAAACGGCAGATGAAATTGCTACATTATTAACAGTAGAAAATACAATTTTACCAGCATCTCAGTCAACAAATAAAACTGTTATTGATTCTACAAATACTAATAATGACATTGTTGCATCGGTAGTTGCAGAAAATAAAATAAAGCAAGTTATTGTTGCTAAAAATAGTATTGTACCAATACAAAAAAATATTGTTAAAACTGTAACAAAATCAACACCTGTATCGTTAAACAATCAAAACAACATCCAACTTGTTTTAGAGCAAAATAATAAAGCTATTAACAATATAGCGGCTGTAAATAATCAAACACAAAACAACAATGATAATAGCATAATAAATAACAACACAACTGCCACTTTGGTAAATAATAATACAGTAGCAGTAAAAACCCCAATAGCTAGACAGGTAATTTATAAGTCGCTTGAAGCTGATGACGATAATAAATCAACACTTGCAGCTAGCGAAGAGATTAAAACTTCAAAATTAAATGGGTTATTTAAAAAGGCAATAAAAGCTATTACGCCAAAAGATAGTGACGATAATGATTCTAAGAAATTATTTGCTGTTACTTTATAAACAAATCAACTAATCAAATTAAAATATAATTTATGAAAAAGATTCTACTAACATTAGTAGCTGTAACATCTATATCTGCATTATTTGCACAGATTGACAGCACATCAGCAAATTCTGATACAATTAAAGTGGGTAATTATGTTATTGTAAAAAAAGGTAGTCAACCATTAGAAGATACATCAAAACAAAAAAAATCAGTCTCCATATCTGTGGGTTCAGATGACCTTTTAGACATTAAAGTAAACAATGGAAATAGCAGTAAAAAAAAGAATCGAAACATAAGTACAAATTGGTGGATTTTTGATTTAGGTTTTGCAAACTTTAGAGATCAAACAAATTACGCTGCAGCACAAGCTGGAAGCTATTTTCAAACAATGAAAAATGGTCCAGTTAATCAAAATAGTATGAACTTAATTAATGGAAAATCATCCAATGTAAATCTTTGGTTTTTTATGCAAAAGATGAATGTTTATAAACATAAATTAAACCTTAAATATGGTTTAGGATTAGAAATGTACAATTACAGATTTGAACATAGTTTAAGCTACAGAAAAGATCCAATTAATTATGTTTTTAACGATTCAATAAGTTTTTCAAAAAACAAATTATACGCTGGTTATATAACAGTTCCATTTATGATTAATTTTACTCCAATGCCTGAACACAAAAAGAGTTTAAGCATTAGTGCAGGTATTAGTGCGGGTTATTTAATTAGCAGCAGAAATAAACAAATTAGTGCCGAACGTGGCAAACAAAAAATTAGTGGCAACTTCGATTTAGAACCTTTTCGTTTAGCTATTATTGGCGAATTAGGTTTGGGTCAAGTAAGACTTTATGGTTCTTACAGTTTAAATGCACTTCACAAAGAAAGCACAGGATTACAGCAGTTTCCTTACGCGTTAGGTATTAGATTCAGCAACTTGTAATACTATAATTCATCATTTATAAAAAAGCATTTGATAAAAAAATCAAATGCTTTTTTATTTGCCCAATCCAATTAATACATTTGCACTATGAAGAAAATAATAGGATTCTTTCTTTTTATTACAGTACTTACATCATGCACTACACTTGATGTATATGAAAAAACAAAACCTTTCCCAAAGCAAACTTGGTCTAGTATCGATACCCCCAATTTTAAGTTTGACATTATTGATACAAATAGTTACTACAATTTTTATTTTGTGCTTAGGCATCAAGAAAGATATCCATATAAAAATATTTGGCTTTCAATAACAGTTAAAGACCCAGATACAACCACTGTTATTAGACGTGAATTTGCTCTAGCAGATAATAACAAATGGCTAGGTACAACCATTGATGATATTACTGACCATAGAATAATTTTTAACCCACAGCCAATAAAATTAAAAAAAGGAAACTACAGTTTTACACTTAAACAAATAATGCGAGATGACCCTTTGCCCAATATTTTAAGTGCAGGTATTAGGGTTCAAAAAGTTAGCAAATAATGAATTTTGTTAAAAAAAATAAACTTGCTCTTGTAACTGCAGCATATTGGTTTTTGTTGTTATACATAGTGGCTGCATTATTTTGGTGGTTTATTGCATTGAATAATCAAAACAATTCAATGGCAGCAACACAGTTATCCGAAATTAATAAAGACGATATTGCCTATTCAGAAAAAGCAGAAAAAATTATATCTATACAAAAAAGAAAGACTACTCAATATATTGGTGAAGGTCTATCTTTTTTAGCAGTTATACTATTTGGAGCAGTTTTTATTTATAGAGCCACGCGAAAACAAATAAAATTTGGAGAACAACAACAAAATTTTATGATGGCAATCACACATGAATTGAAAACTCCCATAGCTGTTGTGCAACTTAATTTAGAAACTATTCAAAAAAGAAAATTAGATACAGATAAGCAAGATAAAATTACCTCAAACTCTTTACTAGAGCTAGATAGACTAAATAAGCTATGTAATAATATTCTTTGGTCAGCTCAGCTTGATGCTGGAGCTTATCACTCAAAAAAAGAAGAAATTAATTTAAGCGATATTGTTGCAGGTTGCGTTGAAGATTTTGAGAAAAGAATGGGTAAACAAAAAATTCATTCGAATATATCAGAAGGAATTTATATAGATGGAGATATTCTTATGATGCAGATTCTAACAAATAATTTAATAGAAAATGCTATTAAATACTCATCTAAGGAGAAGCCAGTTTTTATAAATCTTGAAGTAATACTCAATAAAATATTATTAACAGTAAAGGATGAAGGAATTGGAATCGTTGAAAGTGAGAGAGATAAAATTTTTGATAAATTCTACAGAAGTGGTAGTGAGCAAACTCGTAAAACCAAAGGAACTGGACTGGGGTTGTATTTGTGTAATAAGATTGTAAAAAAACACAATGGAACCATTACTGCTAGCAACAATAACCCAATTGGAACTACATTTACAGTAACGCTATACCAATAACACAATCAATAATTATAATGAGTTCTAAAGCAAGTATTTTACTGGTAGAGGATGAAGAAAATCTTCACGAAACTATCAAACTTAATTTTGAATTAGAGGGTTACGAAGTAACATCTGCCTTTGATGGAAGTGAAGCATTAAAAGCAATTGCAAACGAATATTTTGATTTAATCGTGTTAGACATAATGCTGCCAGAAATAGACGGAATAAGCATTACAGAAAATGTGAGGCTTAATAATACTGAAACACCAATACTTATTCTAAGTGCCAAAAATTCTAATGCAGATAAAATTTTAGGCTTAAAAAAAGGTGCAGATGATTATCTAACTAAGCCATTTAACTTAGAAGAATTATTATTACGAGTTGATAAACTAATAGCTAAAAACAAAAGAATTCAAAACAAAGTACAAAATACCGAATCGTATGAATTTGGTGGGAATACAATAGATTTTAAAGCACAAGTTGCCACTAATTTTAACAATCAAAAAATTGATTTAAGTAAAAAAGAAGTAATGCTTTTAAAATTGTTAGTTGAAAATAAAGGAGATGTAGTTACCAGAGAAAAAATCCTACAAATGGTTTGGGGTTATAATGTATTTCCTACCACTAGAACTATTGATAACTTTATATTAAACTTTAGAAAATATTTTGAACAGGATTCCAAAGTGCCAAAATATTTTCATTCTGCAAGAGGCGTTGGTTATAAATTTTTAGATTAACAACCCTATCCTATTTAGTTAATTATTTAATCTCTTTGAATTAATGAACAACACTATACTAAATAATATTACAAAAAAAGTATTTAGTAATCGTGTACAATTCTTGATAAGTATTGTAGCAATTATTTTGTTGTCATTTATATGCTTTATCTCTGTTAATGTAATAGGCTATAAAGTTGTAGCATTATTATTACTGTTATTAGTTTCCTTATTGGCAATGGTTTTTGATATTTTGCCAGTATTAATTGCAGCTTCTTTAAGTGCTGCCATTTGGAATTTCTTTTTTATACCTCCTATCCTTACTTTTCACATTAATTCAGCTGAAGATGCTTTGCTTTTTTTGATGTATTTTTTTGTTGCAACAGTAAATGCAGTATTGACTTTTAAAATAAGGCAAGCAGAAAAAAAAGCAAGAGATAAAGAAGAAAAGAAGCATACCATCAGGCTCTACAACACACTACTGAATTCACTTTCACACGAATTAAAAACCCCAATTGCTACTATTATTGGAAGTGTTGACACGTTAAAAGAAAATCAAAATAATCTTTCTAGTTTACATAGAATAGAACTGCTAAGCGAACTCGAGATTGCTGGGCTTCGACTGAATAGACAAGTAGAAAATTTACTAAATATGAGCAGGCTTGAAACAGGTTCTCTACAATTAAAAAAAGATTGGTGCGATGTAAATGAATTAGTGTTTACAGTAATTCAAACTTTTTCAAACACAAAAAAACATACCATCCTATTTAAAGAAAAAGATACACTTCCATTATTTAAAATAGATATTGGATTAATAGAACAAGTATTGCAAAATATTATTCATAATGCCATTCAATACACACCAGAAAATACAATCATTACTATTGATGTTGAACATAAAAAAGAAAACTGTGTAATCACTATAACAGATACTGGAAAAGGTTTTCAAGAGAATGAATACAATGTAGTTTTCGATAAATTTTATCGTTCACCAAATACAAAAGCTGGGGGAACAGGATTGGGATTATCAATTGTGAAAGGATTTATTGAAGCACATAATGGAACTATTGAATTAGAAAATAATATTCCAAATGGAGCAAAGTTTAGCATCCAAATTCCTGCTGAAAGTTCGTATATAAATAATTTGAAAAATGAATAATCCTGAAATACTTATTATAGATGACGAACCTCAAATTCGTAAACTTTTAGAAATATCTTTAGAGAGCAATGATTATAAAGTTTGGCAAGCAGCAACAGGCAAAGAAGGAATTGTTTTAGCAGCTAATCATCCTCCAGAATTGATATTGCTTGACATTGGTTTGCCTGATAAAAGTGGACACGAAGTATTGAAAGAATTAAGAACTTGGTACAATAAATCTATCATAATTTTATCAGTAATAAATAATGAAGAAGATATTGTAAAAGCACTTGATAATGGAGCTACAGATTATCTAACTAAACCCTTTCGTACAGCTGAATTAATGGCACGAATACGTGCTTCAATTCGTAGAAATCAAAAAGCAAGCAATTTATCTACAGCACTAAATTTTAATGAACTACAAATTGATTTAACAGCAAGAACTATTAAAAAAAATGGTGAATTCCTAAAACTAACATCAACAGAGTTTAACTTGCTTACACTTTTTGCAAACAATGAAGGTAGAGTATTAACTCATCAGCATATTCTAAAAGAAATTTGGGGAGTAGGTTTTCAAACAGAAACCCAGTATTTGAGGGTATTCGTTGGTACACTTCGTAAAAAAATTGAAGACAATCCAAATCAACCAAAATATATAATTACTGAAAGTGGTATTGGATATAGATTTATATAGTCTTTATA
>JBMLRA010000166.1:6046-7980 GCA_049241265.1 Chitinophagaceae bacterium | reverse complement strand
TTGCTTTTTAAACAAAGCAACAAATGTCAAGCAACAATTCAGCAGTCAAAAAAATTACGGCAGCCTCTTTATTGGTAGCCTTGGGAATTATTTATGGAGATATTGGCACCAGCCCTTTATATGTTTTAAAAGCAGTTATTGGTACTAAACAAATAGATGAAACGCTTGTATTTGGGGGCGTTTCGTGCATATTTTGGACGCTTGTTTTTCAAACCACTGTTAAATACATTTGGCTTACACTACAAGCAGATAATGAAGGGGAAGGAGGAATATTTTCGTTGTATGCACTAGTACGCAGATATGGTAAAAAGCTAGTGATACCAACTATTCTAGGTGCAACCACTTTACTGGCTGATGGCATTATTACGCCACCAATTTCTGTTGCCTCTGCAATAGAAGGATTAAGTATGGTAAAAGGTTTGGAAAATACAATTGTGCCGGGTAATGGATTAACTATAGGCATTATTGTTACCATTATATCTGTACTATTTTTCTTTCAGCGTTTTGGCACTCAAGCAATGGGTAAATTTTTTGGACCTATTATGACAATATGGTTTGCAATGTTATTAATTACTGGCATTGCACAAATTGCACATTTTCCCAATATTATAATAGCTTTAAGTCCACATTATGGTTATGATTTATTGGTACATTATCCTAAAGGATTTTGGTTATTGGGTGCTGTATTTCTTTGTACCACAGGTGCTGAAGCATTGTATAGTGATTTAGGGCATTGTGGTATAAAAAATATTCGTATCACTTGGGCGTTTGTAAAAATTAGTTTAGTGGCTTGTTATTTAGGACAAGCAGCTTGGTTAATGCACCAAGGTCAGTCATTGTTAAATGGTAGAAATCCATTCTTTGAAATTATGCCAAGTTGGTTTTTATTGCCAAGTATCATCATTGCTACAGCTGCTACAATTATAGCATCACAAGCTTTAATTAGTGGTTCATTTACACTTATTAGTGAGGCCATTAATCTTAATTTTTGGCCAAGAGTTACAGTTCGACAACCCACAGAAATGAAAGGTCAAATTTATATTCCAAGCATTAATTTTTTGCTATGGTTTGGGTGTGTGTTAATGATAATTTATTTTAAAGAATCAAGTGCAATGGAAGCTGCTTATGGTTTTTCTATCACAGTTGCAATGATGATGACAACTTATTTATTAGGATTTTTCTTGCTATATAAACTTCGCTGGAATCAAATTTTTGTATTTTCAATTCTTGCAGTTTTTGTATTAATAGAAACTTCTTTTTTCATTGCCAATGTTGCTAAAATAAAAGAAAGATGGATGTTTTTATTTTTTGAATTATTCATTTTTATGACAATGTATGTTTGGTATTTTGCAAGAAAAATCAACAACAAATTTACAAAGTTCACAGACCTTGGAAAGTATGCAATGCAGATAAAAGAATTGAGTGAAGATGATGCCATTCCAAAGTTTTCAACACATCTAATTTATTTAAGCAAAGCAAATCTTAGGCATAATATTGAAGAGAAAATTATCAAATCCATTTTTGCAAAACAACCCAAAAGAGCCGATGTTTATTGGTTTGTACACATTAATAGAACTGAAAATCCTTACACACTTTCTTACGACGTTTCTGAATTAATAGATGATAAAGTAATTAAAATAAATATTAATGTTGGCTTCAGAGTGCAACCAAAAACAGAGTTGTATTTTAAACGAATTGTGCAAGATTTAGTTGCTAATAAAGAACTCAATTTACATATCCGTCCCGATGGTTCTACAAAGTATAATAACCAACCAGATTTCAAGTTTGTTGTGATAGAAAAATTCTTATCAGTAGAAAATGAATTTGCTTTAAAAGATGGGTTACTACTCAAATATTATTTCTTATTAAAAAGCTTAGGGCAAAGTGATGAAAAAGCTTTTGGACTTGACAAAAGTGATGTTGTTGTAGAAGAT
>JBMLRA010000166.1:0-5946 GCA_049241265.1 Chitinophagaceae bacterium | reverse complement strand
TTAATTAAAGATGAAAAAATTAATAATTGCATTTGCATTATTTGCAAGCACAAACCTCTTTGCTCAACCAATTTCTAAAGAGCAAAAACAGCAAATTATAAAAGAGTTATTAGACAGTTTAAAAAAGAATCCAGCATTAATTAACGAAATTACAAAACATAACAACGATACAATAAAAGGCAAAAGTGAACCTTTTGCTTGGGGTGATTTTTCTTGGATGCAAGGAAATAACAGACAGAAAAAATCATTGCTAGATAGCAAGTATTTTACAGGTGGTATTACCATAGATAACAATTACAATTACAACTTTGCCAATCCCATTGACCACACCAATAGTGGCTCTACTGCTACGTTTCGCAGCAATGAATTTAATGTAAGTTATATAGAAGCAGGAGGAGAATTTCACGACTCAAAGACTGGAGCAAGAGCCAAGTTAATGTTGCAATTTGGTAGCAGAGCAACTGGTATTCCACGCAATGATAATACACCTTTGCGTGGGCAATTTGATTTGTACAATGCTTTGCGTTATGTTACTGAAGGTTATGCTGGCATCCACTTTAACAAGATGCACGGTATTAATCTTGACTTTGGAATTTTTAAATCTTATGTGGGTTTATTGAGCTACAATAATTTTGAAAATTGGAACTATCAACCATCTTACACTAGTGATAATACACCTTGGTTTTTTACAGGTGCAAGACTGCAAATGTTTCCAACAGATAAACTAAAAGTTGAGTTATGGGTAATCAATGGTTGGCAGACGTATGCAATGTTTAACGAAGCTCCAGGTTTTGGTTTTCAGATAAATTATCGCCCTAAAGAACATTTGTCAATCGTCTCAAGTGCTTACTGTGGCTGGGATACGCCCAATGAGAAAGACAGATTTCGTTTTCATTCAGACAATAGTGTGTTAGTTCGTTACATCAACAAACCAAAAAATAAATTCATTTCAAAAGCAGCATTTTCACTTACTAGCGATTTAGGTTTTGAAAGTGGTGGTGGTGTTAGTGGCTTCAAAAATACTGATGCTGCAAACCCTGCACAATATTTTTTAAGTGCTATGTTTTATAATAGATTCTGGTTTGGCGAAAAACAAAAATTAGCATTTACAGTTGGTTGTGGATATATGAATAATCCTGGAAGATATTTGGCTTTGTTGCCAACTGGCAGTGGTGTTTTAACACAAAACCCTGGAGACAAATTAGAAGGTTGGGATGCTTCAGCAGGATTTCAATTTATGCCAAATGAATACATCACTTTTGGTTGCGAATTTGTACATCGCTATATGAATGTACCATATTTTTCTGGTCGTGGTGGTGTTACTTCTCCTAATGGTTGGAATGCTCCAATTGGTAACCCTGTTGGATACACAGCAGATTTAGTAAACAGTGAAAACAGAATTATCTTTAGTACAATGTTTAGGTTTTGATACTTATTTTAATAGTCCCTAATTAGAAGTGCCATCTCAAATATTTAAGATGGCACTTCTTTCATTATAAAAGGTCAAAAGATTTATTATCTATTCATACTTGCCAAAAACTCTTCATTATCTTTTGTACCACGCATTCGTTTTTGCAATTCATTCATAGCTTCATCGGTATTCATATCGTTTAAAAATAATCGAAGAATATTCATTCGAGAAAGCACTTCTTTATCAAGTAATAAATCATCGCGTCTTGTTGAAGAACCAACTAAATCTATTGCAGGATATATGCGTTTGTTTGCCAAACGTCTATCAAGCAATAACTCCATATTACCAGTTCCTTTGAACTCCTCAAAAATCACTTCATCCATTTTACTACCGGTTTCAATTAATGCTGTTGCTAAAATTGTTAAACTACCACCGTGTTCTATTTTACGAGCAGCTCCAAAAAATTGCTTTGGTTTTTGCATTGCATTGGCTTCTACACCACCACTTAAAACCTTTCCACTTGAGGGTGCAACTGTGTTGTAAGCTCGTGCTAAACGAGTAATACTATCTAAAAGAATAACAACATCGTGTCCACACTCTACTAAACGTTTTGCTTTTTGTAAGGCTATAGTGCTAACTTTTACGTGCTTTTCTGCAGGCTCATCAAATGTACTTGCTAAAACTTCAGCACGAACGCTACGTTCCATATCTGTTACTTCCTCTGGTCTTTCATCTATCAAAACAACCATTAAATAACACTCTGGATGGTTTGCAGCTATTGCATTTGCTACCTCTTTCAATAACATTGTTTTACCCACTTTTGGCTGAGCCACAATCAATCCACGTTGTCCTTTACCAATTGGTGTAAACAAATCCATAATACGAGTACTGTAATTTGATGGACTTGTGAACAAATTCAATTTCTCAAAAGGAAATAACGGTGTTAAGTAATCAAAAGGAACTCTATCTCTAACATCATCGGGTTTTTTACCATTAATGCTGTCAACTTTTAGTAAAGCAAAATATTTTTCGCCTTCTTTTGGAGGACGTACAGAACCACTTACTGTGTCACCAGTTTTTAATCCAAATAATTTTATTTGAGATGGAGATACATAAATATCATCAGGTGAACTTAAATAATTATAATCTGATGAACGCAAAAAACCATACCCATCTGGCATCATTTCCAAAACACCTTCACTAGCAATAATACCTTCAAACTCAATATTAAAAGATGGTTGACGTTGCTGATTTTGTCTGGGTTGATGTGTAGGCACTACTGTTTCTTGCTCTTGTGGTGCTTGTTGTTCTTGAGTATCCTCTGTTGCAGCTAGTAAAACAGATGCTAAATTATTAATTACATTATCATCAATAATATTTGCATCATTTTTAGAAGAAACTTGATTAGTATTATCTGCTTTAGTAATTACAAAATTTTCTTTTGGTTTTCTTTTACGCTTTTGTAAATCAGCATTACTCTGCTCAATTTTTACTTCAGGTTTTTCTTCACTCATTATTTCTGCGTCTTCAGTAATGTTTGCTGTTGTTGCTTTTATTGAAACAGCTTTTTTGGTTCTTGGCTTTTTTGCAACTGTTTCTTTTGTTTCAGACGAATTAATAGCTTGCTTGTCTAAAATCTTATAAATCAGGTCTTGTTTTTCAAGACCTTTAGAATCAGAAATTTTTAACTGTTCTGCCAAATCAAACAATTCAGGCATTAGCATATCGTTTAACTGAAGTATGTCGTACATATTATAATTTGATAAAAAGAAAAAACTTGATGGTGAAAATAAAAACTAAATGTTTGGGATTATTCTAAGGTAAGGAAACTGATTTACTGTAGGTAATCTGAAGAAATCAGTTTGTTAGCCGTGCAATATTAGAGTACTTTTTTAATACAAAAATATTTTTTTTATTATAATGCTTAGCAACAAAACAATTTAATAACCTAAAAATGGCTTCAAAGCCTTACTTTCGCCGCTGATTTTAAGCAAGTAGATTAGTTTTTGTTTTTTTTGGTTAATTGGTAAGAGCCTTTTAATTACGACTCAATAACACTTCAACTATCAAAAACTTAAGCTATTCATAACAAAAAAATAAAAATGAACATTCGGAACATTGCAATTATTGCACACGTTGACCACGGAAAAACTACTTTGGTTGACAGAATTCTTCACACTACTAAAGTGTTTAGAGAAAACCAAGAAACTGGTGATTTAATTATGGATAGTAATGACCTTGAGAGAGAAAGAGGTATTACTATCTTTTCTAAAAATGCGTCTGTAACTTATAAAGATGTAAAAATAAATGTAATTGATACACCTGGTCACGCCGATTTTGGTGGAGAGGTTGAGCGTGTATTAAAAATGGCTGACAGCGTTGTGTTATTAGTAGATGCTTTTGAAGGGCCAATGCCACAAACTCGTTTTGTATTGCAAAAAGCCTTACAACTTAATCTTAAGCCAATTGTTGTAATTAATAAGGTAGATAAACCAAACTGTCGTCCTGATGAAGTTCATGATGCAGTTTTTGAATTGTTCTTTAATTTAGATGCTACTGAAGAGCAGCTTGATTTCCCTACTTTTTATGGTAGTGGTAAAAATGGTTGGTTTAATAGCGAAAATGTACAATGCGAGGATATTACTCCTTTAATGGATGGCATTTTGCAATATGTTCCAGAACCAAAAATTGCAGAAGGTGCTCTGCAAATGCAAATTACTTCTTTAGACTACTCTTCTTTCTTGGGTAGAATAGCTATTGGAAAAGTAACTCGTGGTAGCATTAGCGAAAACCAGCCAATAGCTTTAATGCAGGCTGATGGCACGATTAAGAAAACTCGTGTTAAGGAATTATATGTGTTTGAAGGAATGGGCAAACGTAAAGTAACTACTGTTGTTGCTGGCGATTTATGTGCTGTAGTTGGCTTAGAAGATTTTGGAATTGGTGATACAATTGCCGATGCAGAAAACCCAGAAGCATTACCAATTATTAGTGTTGATGAGCCTACGATGAGTATGACTTTCAGTATCAATAACTCTCCTTTCTTTGGTAAAGATGGTAAATTTGTTACATCACGTCATTTACGTGATAGATTGATGAAAGAAACAGAGAAAAACTTAGCATTAAGAGTTGAAGATACTGATAGTGCTGATAGCTTTAATGTATTTGGTAGAGGTATTCTTCACTTAGGCGTATTAGTAGAAACAATGCGTAGAGAAGGTTACGAATTAACAGTTGGTAATCCACAAGTTTTAGTTAAACAAATTGATGGTAAAAAACATGAACCGTATGAGGTTTTGGTAGTTGATGTACCAAGTGAATATAGCGGCAAAGTAATTGACCTTGTTACACAACGAAAAGGCGAAATGTTGGTAATGGAAAGCAAAGGAGAAATGCAACATTTAGAATTTGATATTCCTTCTCGCGGATTAATTGGTTTGCGTTCTCAAATGCTTACTGGTACTGCTGGAGAAGCTGTTATGGCACACCGTTTTGCAGAATACAAACCTTGGAAAGGCCCTATTCCTGGGCGTAACAATGGCGTTTTAATTGCCAAATTTGGTGGTACTACTACTGCATATTCTATTGATAAATTACAAGATAGGGGTACCTTTTTTATTGACCCAAGAGAAGAGGTTTATGCAGGACAAATTATTGCAGAACATATTAAACCAGGAGATTTAAATGTAAATGCTGTTGAGGAGAAAAAACTTACTAACCACAGAGCTAGTGGTAGCGATGACAGTGTTAGAATTACACCAAAAACTTTACTGACTTTAGAAGAGTGTATGGAATATATTCAACAAGATGAATGTATTGAAGTAACTCCTAAAAACATTCGTATGCGTAAAACATTGTTGAACGAAGACGATAGAAAAAAGGCTGGAAAACAAATGGAAAGTGCTGCAGTAGGATAGTTTGGTTTATAAGTTAAATTGAATTCACTTCGAAATAAAATAGTCACAGATTAACAGAGAATACTAATCTGATTTACTGTGACTATTTTAAATTAGTAACATAGTACTATGCGAAATTTATTTTTAGTTGTAATAATATGCTCAATTGGTTTTATTAGCTGTAATAGCAATGATACTTTTGTAAAAAAACTTGATAAAAAAAGCTATCAAGACCATAAAGCAAGTTTGCTAGACAATGAAAAAAAATCACCTAAAGATTTTTTAACAATCACAGGTACTGATCATAGAAATTTTTGGGGGAAAACAGTTTATGAAGGTGTAATACACAATACTGCTTCTGTTTGTAGTTATAAAAATGTTAGGGTTAAGCTACTGTACTATAAAAATGATGGAACCTTAGTTACCAACCACGAAGAGCTTTTTGATGAAACAGTAAAACCTGGTAATAACATTGAATTTAAAGCTAAATATAAAACACCCAAAGGCACTGATAGTGTAGCTGCATCTATAATGAGTGCTACCGCATTAGGTGAAAATTAAAAAATGGCCCCGTAGTTCAATGGATAGAATAGAAGTTTCCTAAACTTTAGATCCAAGTTCGATTCTTGGCGAGGCTAC
>JBMLRA010000165.1:0-20743 GCA_049241265.1 Chitinophagaceae bacterium | reverse complement strand
AACGCCTTTTACCGAAAATATAAAAAATCAAACACATAAAGAAAGATTCTCTTACTTTCATCAACTAAAACCAATTTTATGCCTTCTTTTATTTTAAATTTCTGGTGGGTTCTTGTATTAATTTTCATTGTTTTTAGTGGACTTGTAACTGTTAATCAAGGTACTATTGCAGTGATAACAATGTTTGGAAAATATCAAAGAATTCTTCGTCCAGGACTTAATTTTAAAATTCCAATTCTTGAACAAGTTTACAAAACTGTAAGTATTCAAAATCGTTCTGTTGAATTAGAATTTCAAGCTGTAACTGTTGACCAAGCAAATGTGTATTTTAAAAGTATGTTACTGTATTCTGTTATTAATCAAGATGAGGAAACAATTAAAAATGTAGCTTTTAAATTCATTAGTGATAAGGATTTAATGCAAGCGTTGATTCGTACTGTAGAGGGGAGTATCAGAGCATTTGTGGCAACAAAAAAGCAATCAGAAATATTACTATTGAGAAAAGAAATTGTCGAGTTTGTGAAAGAACAAATTGATCACTCCCTTGAATCTTGGGGTTATCATTTGCAAGATTTGCAAATTAATGATATCACTTTCGACAAAGCTGTGTTAGATAGTATGAGTAGGGTTGTTGCTAGTAATAATTTAAAAGCAGCTGCTGAAAACGAAGGGCAAGCACTACTAATTACAAAAACTAAATCGGCAGAAGCAGAAGGAAATGCCATTAAAATTAGTGCAGAGGCTGAAAAAATTGCTGCACAGCTTCGTGGACAAGGTGTGGCGTTGTTTAGAGAAGAAGTGGCTAAAGGTATGAGTCAAGCTGCAGAACAAATGAAACAGGCAAACCTTGATACTAATGTTATTTTGTTTAGTATGTGGACTGAAGCCATTAAAAATTTTGCTGAAATAGGAAAAGGAAATGTTATTTTCTTAGATGGAAGTGCTGAAGGAATGGATAAAACAATGAAGCAAATTATGGGTATGGTAAGATTAAAGGATGAGCAATCTTAAATGCCAAAATTTTCTTAAAATATTTTCTTTAACAACAAATTACATATACAATTCGTTTATTTGTTACGGATTAATAAATAACCAATGAATTTACTATTTTATATTCTTCAAGTTCCAATAAATGCTACCACAACTGTAGTTGAAAAAGAGTCGGTATTAGATCTATTGCAAAAAGGTGGATGGATAATGTATCCACTATACTTGCTTTTAGCTGCAACAATTTTTGTGTTTTTTGAAAGATTGATAGCTATTAAAAAAGCCGCAAAAATTGATGATAGCTTTATGAATATCATTAGAGATAATGTTGTTAGTGGCAATATTGCTGCAGCAAGAAGTCTTGCAAAAAATACCAATAATCCTGTTGCAAGAATGATTGATAAAGGCATTCAAAGAATTGGTAAACCAATAGACTCTATTGAAAAAAGTATGGAAAATGTTGGTAAACTTGAAATGTATAAAATGGAAAAAAACTTATCTATTCTTTCACTAATTTCTGGTATTGCTCCACTATTTGGTTTCCTTGGAACAATCATTGGTATGATTACTTTATTTAAGGGAATAGCCAGCGATGGACAGGTTACTCTAAATGTTATTGCTGGGGGTATTTATATTAAAATGGTTACAAGTGCTACAGGTTTAATAGTTGGTTTAATTGCATTTGTGGCTCATAATTTCTTATCGACCCAAGTTGAAAAAACAGCTTATAAAATGGAATCAGCAAGCACAGACTTTTTAGATATTTTACAAGAACCAACAAAGTAATTATTGAATTAATAATTACTAATTAATAATTAGTTACGTGAACATAAGAAAAAGATTAAAGGAAAAGCCAGAATTACACACAGGGGCATTGAATGATATCTTGTTTATATTGCTATTATTCTTTTTGATTGTATCTACACTTGCCAACCCAAATGTTGTTAAAGTAAATAATCCTAAAGGCAAGGCTGATACTAAAACAAGACAAAATATTGTTTTATCTATTGATAAAGAAAACAATATCTTCTTGAACCAACAGCAAATTGAAGTCAACCAACTTGACACTGTAATTAATTTAGAAGTAATTAAAGCAAAGCAACTTTTAGATACACCCACTGTTGTTATTAATGCTGATACTATTTCTTTTACTGGTAGCTTTTTTAAAATTATGGCATCTGCAAAACGAGCAGGAGCAAAGGTTGTTGCTAACGTGAAAAATTAATTTTTTGCTTCATTTGTAAAGTCGAAAAGTGTAGCAGTAAAAACAGCATTTTCTCTTTTTTTAAAAATTACACTCCAATTACCTTTGTATCTTAGTGTTTTTGGTACTAACAAACCATTAAATTTTTGCATTACAACTTCCATACTCACATCAAAATCATAAACACCAGCTTTATAGCTTAGGCTGTAATTTCTTGCAAGAACTTCCAATGTTTTCATATCAAACCAAGTAGTCATTTCATCTATCACAATTTTATCTTGTTTTAACCAACCAAGATTTTCTTTGGGCTTAATTGAAAAAGTGTAACAAGTTTGCCCATTGTAATCTACAATATCAATTTTGTAGTCGTAATATTTTTGAGCTTTTTCGTCATATAAATCAAGCTTATCGCCAATAAAAGGAATGCCTGAAATTTTTCTGCCAGGATTAAAAAACAGCATCTTCAATTGTTCTTTATGCTTTTCCATTCCCGATTTATTACTTGTGCTTAAATTCTTTCCAGTAACAATATTATCTTCTCCACAAACCTTTCCTTTACTAAAAAAAAGGCCTGCATACATTTCGGCTGTGGTGTAATTGTATTGGTGTTTTGCGTTGTAAAAATCGCCAGTTGTGGCTTCTTCTAGCACTTCTGTTGTTCTGCAATTATTGGCTCTTATTTGCTTGGTTTTGCTATTTAAAGATGCTTTAATGCCGCCTTTTTTATCAAGCAGTTTTATATCATTAAAAGAAGTATATCCTAGTACCCTTAAATTTCTGAAAGCTTTGTAAAATGTGGTATCTTCCTTAATTTGTTGAATAAGTTTTTTGTAGTCAAAATTTGTTCTTAAAAAAAAATCTGGCAAGGTTACAACACGAATGTTATCAGTAATTGTAGTGTCTTGGCTAAGCACTAAACAAGGAAGTGAAATTAGAATGAAGAATAAAATTTTCATTATTTGATGAACGCCATTTTATAATCAACTTTTATCTTCCCTTTATGAATATCATTTAATTTGCTTTGCAATAATTTCTTTCTAAATGGCTTCATATAATCTATAAAAAGTTTGCCTTCTAAATGGTCGTATTCGTGTAAAATAACACGTGCTGTAATGCCTTGAAACGTTTCTTCTTGCGGCTCAAACTTTTCATTTAAGTAGCTAAGTGTTACTTTTTCGTGTCTGTAAACATCTTCTCTAATTCGTGGTATGCTTAAACAACCCTCATTATAACTCCATTCTTCACCATCAAGCATTACAATTTTGGCATTAATAAAAACTTTTTTTACACCAGGAGCATCTTTATAATTCATACGCTCTTCTTTTTCCATTCCCTCAAAAATTTGGGTACTGTCAACTATAAATAAGCGTATTGATTTATTAATTTGTGGAGCTGCCAAACCCACGCCATTGCTTGAATACATGGTATCCCACATATCTTCAAGCAACAATTGAAATTCAGGGTAATCCTTGTCAATATTTGTTGCTACTTTTCTTAAAACATTTGCTCCGTATGCTACTATTGGTAAAATCATTTTTATAAATTGTAAGATCGCAAAAGTAGTAGAAACCTACTTTTAGATGCCAAGGTTTAATTATTTTGTAAATATTCTTGCAGCATAATAGTTGCAGCAATCATATCTGTATTTTCTTTTTTTTGTCTGTCCTTTTTTTTCATGCCCATTTCAATCATTGCTCTTGATGCTAACTTAGATGTAAATCTCTCATCAACTTGTTTAATTGGTAGGTTAGGAAATTCTTTTCGTAATTGCTTAATAGCAGTTTTAACCAAAGCTGTTCCGTGTGTTGGAGAATCGTCTAAATTTAATGGATATCCTATCAACAACAACTCCACTTCTTCTGTTTCAAAATATCTTTTTAAAAAAGGAATAAAATCTCTTGTTGGTACTGTATCCAATGCTGTAGCAATTATTTTAAATGGATCTGTAACAGCTATTCCTGTCCTTTTTCCTCCATAGTCAATACAAATAATTCTTGCCAATTTGATGGTTAATTATTGGTTAATAAATCTGCAATAACAAATATTGCAAATACAATACTTGCAATCCCATTTGCAGTCATAAATGCAATATTTACTTTGCTTAAATCATTTGGTTTAACAATACTATGTTGATAATATAACATTGTTATGAATATGGCTGCACCAATGTTATATAGTAAATGAAAATGATAATAGAAGCCTATAAAAAACACAATACAACCACAAGTTACGTGTAATAGCCTTGATACATTTAATGCATTTTTTTTACCAAGCATTGCAGGAATACTGTGTAGATTATTTTCTTTATCAAAACCTTCATCTTGCAAAGCATAAATAATATCAAATCCACTTACCCAAAACAATACAATTAATGAAAATAAAACAGGCAACAAACTAAATGTTGCTGTTACCGCTAAATAAGCTCCAATTGGGGCTAAAGACAATCCTACACCCAACACCAAATGACAAAGTGCTGTAAATCTTTTTGTGTAACTATAAAAAAGTATTACAAATAAGGCTATAGGTGAAAGGCATAAAACCATATTATTTATAAAGTAACAACTAACAACAAAAGCAATACAGCAAAGGATTGTAAAGCTTAATGCATTTTTTGCAGAGATTATTCCAGCTGGAATTTCTCTAATTGCAGTTCGTGGGTTTTTGGCGTCAAAACTTCTATCTAAATATCTATTAAACGCCATTGCAGCACTACGTGCTGTTATCATACAAAGAATGACTAACAAAAAAACTTGAATTAAATATGTTACATCCCAAGAGGAATGTTCAACCTTAAGTAATAAATTTATTTTACTCTTGTAATTTTCTGAATCAGCTAAATTATTAGACTGAAAAAAAATATATCCCAACACAAAACCAATCATTGCAAAAGGCATTGCAAAAATGGTATGAGAAAATTTTATAAGACTTAAATAATTTTTAATTTTAAACATTAAGAAGTGATTACTAGTTAGTATTGAGTAATGATTTTTTTTGAAATTAAAACCTCAAAGATGTTAATGGCAGTTTTATTTCTTTTCGTAATTCTATATTTATGTTATCAATGGTTAAGCCTACTTTTTTTAATGTAGTCCATAATTCTGTTTCTGACTTTAGTATTTCAATTAGTTTTTCTTTACCAAAAAGACGCATTGTTCTCTCTAAAATCAAGGCAGAAGTTAAATATGGAATAGATGTTTCATATTCAAAATAAAACCTCTCAAATGGATCAGTGTGTTCTGCAAAATTGTAGTTTATATTTTCAGTTAAGAATTTGTCCAGTTTATTTCTATGCCATTTATAATCAAATTTTCCATTTCCTGCAATATAACTTGCTATACCCTCATCAATAAATTTTTCAATTTTTGGAAAAAGATTGTTGGTGTAAATATGAACAATTTCGTGAGTATAAATTTCAGAACTGTTTGCTGAAAAAATGATGTTTCCAAAATCAGCAAGTCCACCTGATGTGTCGATATACATCATCGTGTTATAGTCAAATCCTTTAATTTCAAATATTTCTTTTGGATTAATACATGAGTAATAAGTTATTGCAATTGGATTACAGTTAAAGAACTTACAAATCCTTTCAATATCATATTGCTGATTATTAATTTCTGTTTCATTTACCCTTTTTCTAGGCGATATTTTATATTTTAAGTTATCCTTATTGACTGTCTGCCAATTTTTAGTAGCATAATCTAAATACCTGCTTAATTTAACCTCATCTTGGTTGATATTTGCAATTGCATTATAAATGCATTTTAATTGGTTTTCTTTAGTTTCCTTGTTATGCCCAATAAAAGCAATTTTTGCAATTTTTGAAGTAGGTTTTTCGGTTGGAATTATTTCCATTAAAGTTGGCCTGAAAAAGTCTTTACCATACTTGCTATTTTCTATATTGTAGATATCTAGATATGGATAAATATATGTTTCAAAGTCTGATTGAAGCCAGTATTTGTTTTCAGAAAACGAAATGTTTTTATCTTTTAAAAACTTAGTTAAAGTTTCTATAATTGCTTGGTTAGATTTGTTTGTCTTGTCAATAATTGGCGAAATAGTAAGTATAAAGCTATCTTTCTTTGGTATTTGTCCAAAACAAGTCAAAGAAAAAAATATTGATAAAATTGCTAATACTTGTCTCATTTTACTGTTTTCAAGTGCCATTAATTCACAAATCTAATTAAGTTTAGCAGGTGCAACTAAATCGAAAGCAGGGATATTAACCCTAAATAATTTTTTTGTATTTTGATTTTCCATTGTGTAGTAACCTTGCATTTTACCTATCTCACTTCTTAAATTACAACCACTCATATAAGTGTAGTGTTCACCCTGTTTTAATATGGGCTGTTCGCCAACAACTCCATCTCCATCCACTTCTTTATGTTCACCATTGCTGTCGTAAATATTCCAATGTCGTTTCAATAGTTGCACGGTAAAAAGGTTGTGGTTTTCAATTGTAATTCTATAAGCAAACATAAATTCGTTAACTATTGAATTGCTATAGTCTGGTTGAAAAAAAGTTTCAACACTAATTTCTATTCCTTCTGATATTTTTGAAATCATAGTGGTGTAAAGGTACAGGTATTAAATTCTGCAAATTACTAATTAAGAAGTTTTATTGTTATTAAAAGAACTGTTCCAACTCTAACTCTTGCAGCAAGTTTGGGGTCTAATGGTTTTGATGAAATGTAACAAAGTATTTTTTTATTGCTATCTAGATACTCTTTTTTTATTACCAAACCATTATCACTTGTTTCAATATTTTTTCTTGCTAATTCGACTCTGTTGGTATCCATGATAATTAAAGTATTTAGCCATTTTTTTAGGTTAATGCTAGGATAGCATTTCAGCTTTAGTAGAGCCTTATTTTTATTGCTAACTAAAAATTCCTTTTGCTTACCCGCAACTCCTTTTGCAACAACTTTATTTCCATTATATAGTTTCCAAGTAGTTTTACTTGTTTGAGCAAAAACAATGTTTGAAAGGAGGATTAATATAAAAAATATTTTTTTCATTTTTTCAAATGTAGTCAAATTATCAAAAGCTTTAAGCTGTATTATATTTAACAGCAATTTCTAAAATCGTTACATCATTTTTCGTTTAAAAATTATTTACCACCAATTTCAACTTTAATTTGCAAAAAAAATTATATGATAACTATTGGACAAAAAGCACCTGATTTTACGCTACACTCTTCAAAATTAGACTTACAAGTTACCCTAAGTGAACTAAAAGGTAAAAATGTTTTGCTACTTTTTTTTCCACAAGCATTCACTGGTGTTTGCACCAAGGAATTATGTAGTGTTAGAGACAATATCTCACAATACAATAATGCTAATGCTGAGGTTTTGGGTATTTCGGTTGATTCTCCTTTCACTTTATCAAAATACAAAGAAGAGCAAGGATTAAACTTTACACTATTGAGCGATTTTAATAAAGAAGTTTCAACAGCTTATGGTGCTATTTATGATTCTTTTATTGGTTGGATGAAAGGCGTTAGTAAACGTTCAGCTTTTATAATTGACAAAGAAGGGATTGTTAAATATGCTGAAGTGTTAGAAAGTGCAGGAGATTTGCCAAATTTTGAAGCAATTAATGCCACGTTGGCAAGTTTATAAACAATAGCTTTTAATATTCCCAGCCCTTAAAACTATTGCTTTTGAGGGCTGTTGTTTTTTTACACTTCTGTAAACGCAAATATTATTACGCTATTTAAAGTCATTCTTTAATTTTACAATGTGCCTTATTTTAATTTAAACGATACTACCAATTTATTAAGCAAGCTAACTTTTAGGCGAATTTTAAATGCCACTAAAGTTTGGTGCAGCTTTCAGCTAAGCAAATTGCTAAAGAAACCTATTCAATGGGGTTATCCAATTTCAATTTCGTTTGAGCCAACTACTAGTTGTAATTTACGTTGTCCTGAATGTCCTAGTGGGTTAAGAGAGTTTACAAGACCTACAGGTATGTTACAAAAAAGTTTTTTTCAGCAAACCATTGATGATATTCACAAGGATTTATTATACCTGATTTTTTATTTTCAAGGAGAACCTTATCTAAATCCCGATTTTTTAGATATGGTAAAATATGCTCACGATAAAGGAATTTATACAGCTACAAGCACAAATGCCCATTATTTAACAGATGAAAAAGCTAAGAAAACAGTTGAAAGTGGGTTAGATAGATTAATTATTAGCGTTGATGGAACTACGCAAGATGTTTACCAACAATATAGAGTAGGGGGCAAGTTAGACAAAGTGTTAGAAGGTGCTAGAAATATTGTAAAATGGAAAAAGGAACTTAATAGCAAAACACCATTTATTTTTTTTCAGTTTTTGGTGGTAAAACCTAATGAGCATCAAATAGAAGATATTAAAAAACTAGGCAAAGAAATAGGAGTAGATCAAGTAAGATTTAAAACAGCACAAGTCTACGATTATGACACAGACCCAAATCAATTGATTCCTACAATTGAAAAGTATAGTAGGTATAAAAAAAATAAACAAGGTAAAATGCAAATTAAAAGTGGGTTAAACAACCACTGTTGGCGTTTATGGAGTGGCAATGTGCTTACTTGGGATGGATTGGTAGTGCCTTGTTGTTTTGATAAAGATGCAATGCACCAATTAGGAAATTTAAAAATGCAAAGCTTTAAAGAAGTATGGGATAATGACAATTACCAACAGTTTAGAAAAGAGTTAATGACTAGCAGAAAAAACATAGACATTTGTGCAAATTGTAGTGAAGGTTTAAGTGTTTGGGAAGACTAAACATACCCTTCAAAAAAAAAATATATTCAAAAAATTAAAAGTCTGTATTTTCACACTTTAAATAACAAAAAAAGATAATTATGATTAAAAGAATTCTACCCTCTTTATTTGCGATTGTGGGTTTGATTATGGTTGGTAGTTCGGCAAAAGCCCAATTAAACTACACAGTTTCTTTTCCAACGGCAACTTATTCAGCTATTACAGGAACTAGCCCTACTTTAAGTATGGCTTACCCACCAGATTTAGCTGCAACTGAAGGTGTGCCTGAAACAGATGAAGGTGCTGCTAATGGTATTGCTTTCCCATTTCCAGTTAAATTTAATGGAACTACTTACAATACATTTAATATTAGTACTAATGGTTTCATTTCTCTTGGTGCTGAGCTAGATACATTCAATGTATTTTGGGGAAATAATCTAAATAGTGGTCCTTACAACGGTGTTGCTAATGATGCTCGTAATACTAGACCACTAATTGCACCATTATGGGATGATTTGGATATGCAAGCTGCAACTAATATTGTTTACAATACTAGTGGTACTGCACCTAATAGAGTTTTTACAGTTCAATGGAGTAATGCTAAATGGTCATGGCAAGCTACTGGTGCATCTGTTAGTTTTCAAGTTAAGTTTTATGAAACAACAAATGTCATCAGATTTCATTACAGACCTATAAATGCTGGAACAGTAACAAGTGGTAGTGCTTCTGTAGGTTTAGCTGATGGACCAATTGGTGCTGGAAACTTTTTAAGTTTAAGTGCATTAACAACTACAGCAACTAACAGTTCTACAACCGAAACAACTACTATATCTGCAAAACCTAGTGCTAATTTAGTAATAGATTTTACACCTGTTGCAACACCAGCAAATGATGCATCGTTGAAACTTATTGCAGCTCCACTTTTGCCTTCTTGTTTTTCAAGTGCATTAACATATCAATATCAAATTAGAAATACTGGTACTAGTCCTATTGCACCTGGTGCAGCGGTTGTAAATTTAAATGTTACTGGTGCTAATCCTGCCACATTTAGTTTATCAAATAGCAAAACACTTGCATTTAATGATTACGATACAGTAACATTTAATAATGTTTATCTAAATACTGCTGGTGCCAATGCACTTACAGCTATCGTTGCTTTAGCAGGAGATACAAGAGCTACTAATGATACTGCAAAACGTAGTACAAGCACAGCAACTGCATTAACAACATTCCCGTTGATTGATAGTGGAAACCTAGCTGCATTTAACTGGATTAACTTCTTTTATGGAACAAATAATGGTTGGAGAGTAGCTTCAACATCTTACATCAATTCGGCACTTGGAGATTCACTAAAATCTCATACAGGTTCAACTTTCTATTACTTTAATCCAGTTGCATCGGCTGCATTATCAAACTCAATTTTGTACACTCAATGTTTAATATTACCTAACAGTCCAGGAGCAAACTATTTCTGTACTTTTTGGATGAGTCACGATAGTAGCAGACCAAATTCTTCTGGTTTTGGTTCTGACAGCTTATTTATTACAGTTTCTACCGATAATGGAGCAACTTGGAACAGGTTGGCTGGTTTTGATAGAATTAGATCGGGTTTCACTATTCCAGCTTACGCTAAAGATTCAGTTGATTTGTCTGCTTACGCAGGTCAAACAATTCACTTAGGATTAGAAGGTCTTGGTAATTATGGTAATGTTTTTGGAATAGATGATATCACAATCAACGCTAATGTCCCTTTACCAATCAGTCTAACAGCGTTTACAGGAACTCGTGAAGGATCAAAAAATATCCTAACTTGGTTAACTTCAAGCGAAACAAAAAACAAAGGATTTGAATTGCAAAGAAGTGTAAACGGCAAAGATTTTACTACTATAACTTTCGTTAATTCAAAATCAATTAATGGTGCTGGTGCTAGCTATGCATATGCTGACGAAAAACCATTAAGTGGAACAAACTACTATCGTCTACGTCAAATAGATAACGATGGTAAATCTAGCTTATCTAATATTGTTGTATTAAAATCAGCACAAATCAGAGCTGACATTAGCAGAGTTTATCCTAATCCAGTTCAAGATAAATTGAATATAGTTTTGAATGTAGTTGGTACTGAAAAAGTAACAATTAATATTACAGATTTAGTTGGAAAAACAATTGCTACAAAATCTATCGATGCAGTTAATGGAGATAACAATATCTCTTTCATAACTAGTCAACTAGCTAAAGGAACTTACCTTATTAAAGTAAATTCTTCTACTAATAGTGAGTTAGCTACACAAAAATTTGTAAAACAATAGTTTTATTAAATTCATATCAAAAGGCGATTGCGAAAGCAATCGCCTTTTTTATTTTGAAAATAAATTCGCAATAATTAAACTAAAAAAACATTATCTTGTCGTAAAATAAATATTAGCTATGCCAGTTTCTCTACAAATTAAAAATCAACATTTATTATGGCGTGCAGGTTTTGGTATTGATGAAAATATGATGAACGAAATTTCATCAATCAAAACAAAAAAAATGCTTAACAAGTTGTTTAATGCAGCAGCCGAAAAGCCTATTTTTATTGATGTTGCAGACCCTTCGTTAAAAGCGATGTATGATGAAATAGCTGATGCTAATATGGCAATGAGTCTTGATAAAGCAATGGATAAATTGAGCAAAGAAAAACGTCAAGAGTTACGCAAGAAAAGCAGAGAAGATATTAAAAAATTAAATATTAAATGGTTAGAGGAAATGAATTCAACCTCATCTCCTTTTAGAGAGAAAATGGCTTTATTTTGGCATAATCATTTTGCTTGTAGAGAACAAAACATTTTTCACAATCAAATTTTATTGCAAATCATTAGAACTAATGCACTTGGAAGTTTTAAGGATTTATTGTTTCAAGTAAGTAAAAGTGCAGCAATGCTATCTTTTTTAAACAATCAACAAAATAAAAAACAGCATCCTAATGAAAATTTTGCAAGAGAGGTAATGGAATTGTTTACATTGGGCAGAGGTAATTACACTGAGGACGATATTAAAGAAGCAGCAAGGGCATTTACTGGTTGGGGTTTTAATTATCAAGGAGATTTTATTTTCAAAAAAAATCAGCACGACGATGGGAGTAAAACAATTCTTGGAAAAACAGGTAATTTCACTGGAGAGGATGTATTGGATATACTATTAGAACACAAACAAACTGCAAAATATATTACGCAAAAAGTTTATAAATATTTTGTAAATGATGATATTGACAATGAAAAAATTGAATGGCTGAGTAAAAGATTTTTCAGTAATGGATATAATATTTCGGCCTTAATGAAAGATATTTTTAGCAGTGATTGGTTTTATGATGCCAAAAATATTGGTGCTAAAATTAAATCTCCAATTGAATTAATTGTTGGTATTAGAAGGCAACTAAATATTCAATTAGATAAACCTGAAATACAATTGGTTTTTCAAAATGCTTTGGGGCAAGCATTATTTTATCCACCAAATGTTGCTGGTTGGCCAGGAGGAAAGAATTGGATAGATAGTAGCTCTTTAATGCTTAGAATGCAAATTCCACGATTGATAAAAGATAATAACGAGTTTGCAATTAATACAAAAACTGATGATGATTTACAAATGGGAATGCAAGAAAGGATGTACAATAGAATGCAAATGGAAGTGGCAAAAAAGTTTAAAATAAGTGCCAAAATTAATTGGCAAGATTATATTAAAAGTTTTGAAAAAATTGAGCGTAATAACTTGTTAGATGCAATAAAAACAAGGCTTTTACAGGTTGATGCAA
The DNA here is from genome assembly GCA_049241265.1 of Chitinophagaceae bacterium. GTDB lineage: Bacteria > Bacteroidota > Bacteroidia > Chitinophagales > Chitinophagaceae > CAIVPM01. The sequence continues at coordinate 8,013 of JBMLRA010000165.1, read as the reverse complement.
CAAGTTTAAACAACACTACTATTGAAAACAATATTGTAAAAACAAGCAGGGAAGATTATATAAAATCTGCAACAATTGCAATAATGAGTACACCAGAATATCAGTTAATGTAAGATGTTTGTTGTATGATGTTATATATTGCTGAGATATTAGTTAATCAGATAAATCGCGAATCAGTTATAAAAAAATCGTAAACCTAAAATTATTAATCGTAAATAAAATTACCATGCATATCTCTCGTAAATCATTTCTTCAAGCAAGTACACTTGCAAGTGCAAGCCTTATGATGCCAAAGTTTTTAAAGGCTTTTGAAGGTAATAATAGCAAACTTGTACCTGCTGGAAATAAGGTTTTAGTTGTGCTGCAATTGAGTGGTGGTAATGATGGATTGAATACTATTATTCCTGTTAGAAATGATATATACTACAGAGAAAGACCAAAGCTTGGGATAGAAAAAAATGTAGCAATTAGTTTAAATGATGATGCTGGAATTCATCCAGAGTTGAAAGGAATTGCAGATATTTATCATAATGGAGGTATGGCGATCATTAATAGTGTTGGCTATCCAAATCCAGATAGAAGCCACTTTAGAAGTATGGATATTTGGCACTCTGCTTCTCAAAGTAATGAATATTTTACTACTGGATGGTTGGGCAGATATTTGGATGCACAATGCCAAGGATGTGATAAGCCAACACAAGCAATGGAGTTGGATGATGTATTGAGTTTAGCATTAAAAGGTGAATATGAAAAAGGATTGGCTTTTAAAGATCCAAGGAAGTTATATAACACAAGCCAAGCCCAATATTTTAAAGATTTAAGTGCAAGTCATCAAGACCATCACGATGAGAAACCTGTTGATTATTTGTATAAAACAATGGCTAATACTATTAGTAGTGCAGAGTATATTTTTAAGCAAAGCCAACAACATCCATCATCTACAATTTATCCTAAAAGTGATTTAGCCAATAGTTTAAAAACGATAGCATCGTTAATTTTAAGTGAAATTAATACAAAGGTTTACTACGTTAGTTTAGGCAGTTTTGATACACACGTAAACCAGCAAGATCAACAAAGACGACTATTTAAAGAAATGGATGAAGCTGTTACAGCATTTGTAAAAGATTTAAAAACTAACAACAGATTTGATGATGTAGTATTAATGAGTTTTAGTGAATTTGGTAGAAGGGTTTCTCAAAACGCTAGTGGAGGAACAGACCATGGAACAGCTAATAATATGTTTTTGATAGGTGGTGGGTTAAAGCAAAAAGGAATGATTAATGCATTGCCAGATTTAACAGATTTGCAGGATGGAGATTTAAAATATAAAGTTGATTTTAAAGATGTTTATGCAACACTTTTAAATAAATGGTTGGGTGCAGATGATAAAAAAATCTTGAACAAACAGTTTAATTTTTTACAGTTTGTTTAAGATTTATTTGAAATATTTTAATGGAATAAAAGTCTTATACTAGTGCTAAGTCGATTACTTGTTGCATTGTTTTTACATAGTGAAATGTAATGCCTTTTATGTAGTTGCTATCAATTTCCTCTACATCTTTTTGGTTTTGGTAGCACATAATAATTTCTTTTAAACCACTTCGTTTTGCAGCCAACACTTTTTCTTTTATACCCCCAACTGGTAATACCTGACCACGTAAAGTAATTTCACCAGTCATTGCTAGAAATGGTTTTAACTTTCTGCCAGTAAATGCAGATGTTAGGGCTGAAAGCATTGTTATACCTGCACTTGGACCATCTTTAGGGGTCGCACCTTCTGGTACGTGAATATGAATATTTTTCTTTGTAAATATTTCTGCATCTACACCTAATTTTTTTGCATTGGCTTGTAAATATGTTAATGCTGTTGTGGCACTTTCTTTCATCACATTGCCCAAGTTTCCTGTAAGTTTCAATTCACCTTTACCCTCACTTAAAACAGTTTCTATAAATAAAATATCGCCACCAACATAAGTCCAAGCTAGTCCTACAGCAACCCCTGGCATATTGGCTATTTTGTATATTTCATTATTATATCTTGCCTGTCCTAAAATTCTTTCAACATCAACGTTAGTAACAGTGGGTTTTACTTTTCCTTTAATTGCAAAATCTTTTGCTATGCTTCTCATAAGTGATGCAAGTTGTCTATCAAGTTCTCTTACACCACTTTCTCTTGTATAATTTTCAATGAGCTTTTGTAAGGTACTGTCACTCATTTTTAAATTTACTTTAGCTAATCCGTGAGCTTCTTGTTGTTTAGGAACAAGATGACGCTTCGCTATTTCAACTTTTTCTTCAACAGCATATCCACTTAAATCAATTATCTCCAATCTATCTCTTAATGCTGGTTGTATATTTTGTAAATTATTTGCAGTAGCAATAAAAAGTACCTTGCTTAAATCGTATTCAAGTTCTAAATAATTATCGTAAAAATTGCCATTTTGTTCTGGGTCTAAAACTTCTAATAGTGCTGATGAAGGATCACCACGAAAATCACTTCCTATTTTATCAATCTCATCTAAAATCATTACAGGATTACTGCTTTTGCATTTGCGAATATTTTGCAAAATTCGACCTGGCATTGCACCAATATAGGTTTTGCGGTGTCCACGAATTTCACTTTCATCGTGCAAACCTCCTAAACTTAATCTTGAATATTTTCTTCCAACAGCATTTGCAATACTTTTTCCTAAAGATGTTTTTCCAATACCAGGAGGGCCAACAAAGCAAAGAATGGGGCTTTTCATATCGCCTTTTAATTTTAGAACAGCTAAGTATTCTAAAATTCTGTTCTTTATTTTTTGCATTCCATAGTGGTCAATATCTAATACTTTTTTTGCATTTTTTAAATCGTAGTTATCAGCAGTGTAATCTTGCCAAGGCAAGTCAAGCATTAAATCGCAGTGATTATAAATTACAGAATAATCTGGTGTGTGAGGATGCATTCTTTCAAGTTTTGCAATATTGCTTTCAAAGTTTGCTTTAGCTGCTTCAGTCCATTTTTTGGTTTCAGCTTTTTTCTTCATTTCTGCAATCTCACGCTCATTATTATCACCACCTAATTCGTCTTTAATACTTTTTAGTTGTTGCTGTAAAAAATAATCTCTTTGTTGTTTATCTATTTCAACTCTTGCTTTGCTAGAAACTTTTTCTTTAAGTTCGGCAAATTGTAATTCGGTTTGTAGTAGCTCAATTAATTTTTGTGCTCTTGATTTAATATCATTGTTTTCAAGTAATGCTTGTTTTTGAAGTAAATCATTATTTAAGTTGCTACTAACAAAGTTGATTAAAAACTCAGGGCTTTCTATATTTTTCATAATAATAGAAGCCTCTGTTGGCAAATTAGGAGATAGCTGAATAATTTGTGAAGCTAAATCTTTTATACTAGCAATTTGGGCTAAAAAATTATCATCTGTTTTGGCATCAACGTCATTAAGTTGTTTAATGTTTGCAATAAAATACGGGTCACTGGACACCATTCCAGTAATTTCAAATCTTCGTTTACCTTGAATGATGATGGTAGTGCCACCATCAGGCATTTTAATTAATTTGATAATTTTTGCTACAGTTCCAATATGGCATAAATCTTTTGCTTCTGGCTCTTCTATTACTGAATCTTTTTGTGCTACAACGCCAATTAGTTTATCTCCCTTATATGCATCGTTAACAGCTTTAATACTTTTATCTCTGCCAACAGTTATTGGAATAACCACATTTGGAAAAAGTACTGTGTTTCTTAAAGGAAGCAAAGCAATGGTATTTGGAATCACCAAATCTTTATCTTGGTCTTCATTCTCTGAAATGGGAATAATGGGTAAAAAATCATTATCGTCGCCTTGTAAGAAAAATTTTTTATCTTTCATTTAAGTATAATTGCTGATAATTTATTGAAGATTTTTGGCTACCAACCAGTCTTAATAAACTATCATATTAATTTATTGTTTTTATTTTTAAAGCGTGTACACAAGACAATATTAATGCCATTGAAAAGGATTACAATATACTTGTACAAATTGGCAGAAAAAAAGCGATACAGTTAAATTTTGTATCGCTTTTAGGTTATTAAGCTTCTTTTCTTCGTTTAATTTCTCTTTTTATTAGCGATAGCTCTCTGCCTGTTTGTCCACTTACACTACTATTTTCTTGTGCTCTTCTCATTAAATACGGAATTACATCTTTTATTGGGCCAAATGGAAGGTACTTACTTACTGAGCATCCTGTGTTTGCAAGGTTGAATGTAATATTATCACTCATTCCATATAATTGCGAAAAATGTATGTGTGGATGGTTTAATGGAATATTTTTTTCAATCATTAAATCGAATGCTAATAAATTACTTTTATCGTTATGTGATGCAACAATTACAGCTATTTCATTAATATGATCAATACAATAAGTAACGGCTTTATCAAAATCGGCATCAGTATTTTCTTTGTTTTTTTGTATAGGGTCGGGGTAGCTTAATTGCTTTGCTCTTTCACGTTCTTTTTCCATATATGCCCCACGTACTAATTTTATACCCAACACAAAATGTTTTTGCCTAGCTATTCTATGCGAAAGTTTTAAAAAGTCTAATCTATCGTGTCTGTAAAGTTGAATAGTGTTATAAACCACAGCTTTGGTTTTGTTAAACTCTTCCATCATTTCAATTACCAATCTATCAATCGGGTCTTGAATCCAAGTTTCTTCGGCGTCAATTAAAACACCAATATTTTTTTCTGATGCGATTTCACAAATATGAAAAACCCTGTCTTTCACTCTTTCCCATTCATCAATCTCACTCTCATTATCATGTATTCCACTTCTTAACCTAGGTGCTTCGTTAAGTGTTTGTAATAGAGCAAATCTTGCCAATCCAGTAATTTTGATGCTAATGAAGGGAATGTTTTTTTGGGATGCTGCATATTCAATTACCTTAACAAACTGTTCAGTAGCTTTATCAAAATTATCTTCACCTTCTTTGCCTTCAACTCCATAATCTAGTATTACTTGTACCTGATATTTTCCAAGTAAATCACAAACAGGTGCAGTTTCCTCAAGCGTTTCACCACCAACAAATTGCTTAAAAATGGTATTTCTTATTATCCCATTTACAGGTAAACCTGTTTTCATGATAAATGGCGTTAATCTTGTACCAATTGGCACAAAAAAAGGATAACTCATTGTAGTAAAAAGAAACTTAGCTTTAGCTAGTTCTTTGTCTGATTTATAAGCAAAAGCATTTTGTGTATTGTCGAAGGAAAGATTCATACTAACGATTGTTCGTTTGCGAATATCGGATGCTTGTTTCAATTATAGAAATAATGCTTTGTTTTTATAGTAACCTATATAAAAATTCTAGCTTTTCATCGTTCCAAATATCATCGGGAGAGATTTTTGTATCGTTATCATTAAATGTAATTCCAGCTTTTTTAAAACATTCTTGCACTAATTCGCTACAGATATAATTTCTATTATTTTCTCTTCGGGTGATACCAAAAATAGTTCTTATGCCAATCCTTATAACCTCCCAGTTATCATAAGGTTTTGTAAGTTCGTCCATCCCATAACTGATAGCATTTTGTAAAAGCGTTATTGATATTTGTGGGTTAATTCTAGCAACTACTATTTTGCCTTTATAGGGTTTGTTTTTTCCGTGGTAATCTTTTAAGTATTTGCTTAATGGTGCAAATCGAACACCAAATATTTTTTCGCTTTCCAATATTAAAATTCTGCCTAAAGCTTCGTCTCTATATACAATGCCAACGTGGCTCCAAACACTTTTAGTGAATTTTTGGATGAGTTTACTAAAAAAATAATTTCCACTGCAAAAAATTAAGTCCCCTGTCTGTAAATCGTTTCTAATGATTTTGTATTTGCGTGGAGGAAACTGTTGTAGTTCTTTTATTGTTAATGATTGAGCCATTTTTTGAAGCAAATATTTAAACTGCTATTGCAAAATAAATATTAATTATCTGTATAATTTTATTTTCACATAAACTATCAAAAGTGCGTGTACAATAATTTAATTTTTAACAAAAAAAAATAAATTTGTGTATAACTTACACTTTGTTTAGTTTCGCATTTGTTGAAAACGATTGCAGATAAAATATTTATCAGCATACTATAGTCCAAAAGTATTTTCTAAACATAAAATAATTAAAAATTGCTAATATGAAAAAAAGTTTACTATCAATTTTGCTTGCTTGCTTTTTGTGTTCATTGGGGCTATCTCAAACAACATTCTCTTGGCGTAATGATGTAAATCCAGCTTCTGGACAATGGAATGTTTCTACTTATTGGTGGAATGGAAGTTCTGCTGCATTACCAAGTGGAGCTGAAATTTTGTTTTTAGATGGTTCTGTTGGGACAACAATGACCAATGATTTGCCTTCTACAAATAGATATAGAATTACTTTTGGTTCTACAAATACCCCTGCCGCTAGAACAGTCAACGGTTCTACAACTAATGTATTTTATGACTTTAGTAATTTTATTCCTGCAATTTTCAACTCATCTGGTCAAACACAAACAATCAATTTTCCTCTGCAAATAGGAAACACAAGCACATCGACTTCACCTCAGTATGGTTTTGAATTGAATGCATCTTCAGGAAACCTAACACTGGGAACGAGTGCAACCATTTCTGCCCAAAACAGTACTGGTACAAAAGTGCTTGTACTTAGAGCATCGAGTGGTGGCTCAGGTACAGTAACTCTTAATGGTGTTGTTTCTAATGGTTCAGGAACAATGAGTATTAGTAAAATTGAAACAAATACAGCTATTCTGGGTGCATTAAACACTTATACAGGAACAACAGCAATAACTGGCGGAACTTTAAGAGCTAATGTTGCTCAAAGTGGCAGTGCAGGTGCATTTGGAAACAACTCCACAATTACTATTTCAAGTGGCTGCACATTAGATCTAAATGGGTTTAATACAACTGTTGCTTCAGTAAGTGAAACAGGTAGTAGTAATGGAGGGGTTATAACTTTAGGTTCTGGAACACTTACTATATCGGGTGGTTTTGGCGGAACAAGATTTCAAAATAGTATATCTGGCACTGGGGGGCTTATAAAACAAGGTACTGGAATACTTTCTCTTTATGGAACACAATCCTACTCAGGCTCTACAACGGTTTCTGGGGGTGAGCTTTCTACAGCTGTAAATATGTCTTCAACTAGCTACACCATAAATGGAGGTACTTTTCGTATGGCAGCTTCTAATATTGTTCCAACATCTTCAAACTTTGATTTATCTTCTGGTACTCTCACATATGATAATAGTCAAACAATTAACAATTTAACTGTTTCTGGTGGAACTTTAAATGTGGCAGCAGGGCAAACACTTACAGTGAATGGTACTTTAACAATTAATGGTTCAACCACAATTAATCTTAATTCAACAGGTAAAATTGTTTATGGTGCTAGTGGTAAATTAGTTATTAATACCGCAATGACCACTACCGATGATATATGGCCAGTAACACTTTCTGAACAACCAAAAGATGTTACAATTGGAGCAAATGTTACACTACATACTGCAAAAACCGTTAGTGGTCTCTTAACAGTATCATCTGGATTTAGCTTTGATTTAGGTACAAACCAGTTAAGTGGTAGTACACTTACAACAAGTGGTACTGGTACATTGCTTACACAAAATACAAGTGCTACACCAATACCAACAGGTAGAACTTGGTCAATGGCAGTAAGCTATAATGCTAATGCAGCACAAACAATTGTAACTGGTACATATAGTGGAGGTTTAACTGCAAGTAACTCTTCAATGGCTACTAAAACTTTAGGTGGAGATGCAACTGTTGGCGGTGCACTAACTCTATCAACTTCCAAAATTGCCCTTAATGGCAACACCTTAACTTTAAATGGCACAGTAAGTGGGATGAGTGGAAGTAACAGTTTAGTAGGTAGCAATACAAGCAGACTTGCAGTAACATCGAATAGCAATGTAGGTACAGTATTTTTCGATCAAACTACAGATGGCAATATATTAAATCCAACGAGTGGTACGAACAGT
>JBMLRA010000164.1:0-1857 GCA_049241265.1 Chitinophagaceae bacterium | reverse complement strand
TGATATGATTCAACTTTCAAAAGCATCGTTATTTAAAAAATTGTTCAATGAATAACTTAAAATTAAACAACACCATACTCTTTTTTGTAAGATGTTTTTAATCTGCCAAGCTTATCATAGTAATGTTTTAAATAAAGCTGCCTCATCTCATCATTCAAAAAACTACGACTTACTAAGTCTTCAACTTGTTCTTTTTTGCTAGTGAATAAATTTAAATAATGTTCAATTCTTTGTGGTCGCATTTTAAACATTTCGCCTAGTCTATAAAAATCATCATAGCCATAAAAACCGTATTTAGCATAGCTTTCATACAAATAGTCTCCATCATACAACCTATCTTCCAATGCGAAATCACCATCCTCAATATGCAATCTTGTGCATAGTAAATCATAAGCAGGGGCTAATTGATAAACTCCATTTTGTTCGTAATCTATAACAGAGAAGTTTTTTAAATGTGCATCACCATTACTTATTAAATAATTAAAAATAGCCAAAGCAAACAATCGTTCTTTTGTTACTATTGCTGTTGAAATATGCTTGTCTATAAGATTTGCCATTTCTAAATAACTTCCTTTGTACTTAAAGTCGCTCCCAAAATCTTCAACAGTTTTTCCTGCTAAGCTTGCAAAATCTTCTTTCAAACTTCTCCTACCATTTGGCATTACATCAAACCTTTTTGTTATGTATGCCATCTCTCCATCACTAAAAAATATTAATCCATTTTTTGCAGTATCAATATTAAAAACTTGTTCAGCAATTTGCATTGTCAAATGCTCGTTTGCTGGTACTTGATCTACATTTAATAAAGTATGTGGTATAGGTTTTAAGATATATTCACCCGCCTTATCTGTAATCTCTAATTCTTTTCCAATCAACTTTAAAGAATATTTTTCTTGTACACCTGAAATTGAAATTCTCGTTTTTTTGTCAATTAAGTACTGTTCGTCTTTTATATTTCCAAAGCGTTTATATTTTAAAGAATGTGGCACTTCTTTTCTATTAAACAAATATCTTAAAGCCAAAGGGCTATAAGTTGAAAACCCTTGTTGCAAAGTGCTTGGGCAAACAGTGATATTTTTATAATCAATCATATTCAATTATTCTTTTTCATCAAACTCAACAACTCTTACTGCTCCAATTGTTTCCTCACTTGCTGTTTTTAATAACAATCCAAAATGATCATTCCCATCTATTTTTAAAACCCTGCATTGTAATTTTCGGTTTTCTCCTTCGCTCAATAAATTAAAAAAAAATGGAAATATTTTATTTGAACGATGGTGTTGCTTATTTTTTGAAAGTGTTAGACTAATAGCTCTTTTAGTTGTATTGAAAAAATAATCATCAACATAATGAAAAATATATTCTCCCTCGTTAGTTTCTGTTAGTACACCGGCAAAATCATCATTATTATATACTTTCCCTTGTCTCATCACTCATTTTTTTCGTTATTAATTCTAAACTCGTACCCAATGCATTAGCAACAATTAACCAATTTTTTATAGATGTACCCTCCTTGCCTCTTACTATTGCACCAATTGTTTGGTTGCTTAATCCAGTGATTGAAGCAAGGTCATTTTGAGTTATTTTTAGCAACTTCATTCTTTTTCTTATATCTGCTCCTAAAATTTTTAGATGTTCCATAGCCAATTTTTATATGTTATAACGCATATATTTTGGCAAAAGTATGTAAAATAGCTATCTGATCCTCAAAAAATATGTTATAACAAATATTTTTAGGATTTTACTACATATATTAGCAAAATAGTATAAAATAAATGCTATAACGCATTTTTTCAAGATATTTTCATAAACCACAAAGCTTAAACTACAAACTGTAAACCTTTTATCTTCGCAACC
>JBMLRA010000163.1:0-1371 GCA_049241265.1 Chitinophagaceae bacterium | reverse complement strand
TGGCACCACAACACTTGCAAGTATTACTTGGGGTGGTACTTCTTCAAGGCTTTCAATCAACGGTCAAACCCTTACCATCAATGGTGCAGTATCAGGTGCAGGTAGCCTAGTAGGCAGCAGCACTTCAAACTTAACTTTAAACGGTACTGCAGGTACAGTTAATTTCGACCAAACCACTGATGCTAGCGTAGCAACTTTAACAGGTAGCAATGCATTAAACAATTTAACACTAGGAGCATTAGGTAATGTAACCTTAGGCAATAAAGTAAATTTATTTGGCATTTTAACTGCCCCATCAGGCTCAACCTTAGCTTTAGGTGATGGTAATTTAGTATTTAGAAATACAGCTACCACCACAGCAAGAATTGCAACAATTGCAGGTGTAGTGCCTACCATTACAGGAACTGCCACTAGTGAAATATACATACATGCTCAACGTAGGGCTTGGAGATTTATCACCAACCCAACTCCAATAGCAGGAGGCACAATAGCCAACAACTGGCAAAGTAACTTTGGCTTGGGTGATAATTATGGTACTAATATTTATGGTCCTGTAGTAGCCAATGGTTTAAACAGCCCAGCCACAATAAGTGCAAGTATGATGAAGTTTAATTCTAATTTAAACACAACAGGTGGTTACGATAATGTAACCAATACTAGCGTTGATTTAGATGGTACTTACTTTATGTTTGTGCGTGGTGATAAAAATGTAGTAGCTGTTCCAAATGGTACACCAGCAGCATTTACACCAACTACTTTAGCAAGTAAAGGAACTATAAAAACTGGACAACAAACAGTAACTTTAAATGGCTTAGATGGGAGATATGGAGCAATACCAAATCCATATTTAAGCCCAGTAGATGTAAGTTTACTTACTTACACAGGTATTGCAGGTAACAATGCAAGTTACCATTGGGATCCAAATAAAGGAGGCACCAATTTTGGAGGTTGGGAAACAATTAACTCAACCACATGGGGTGGAATTTCAGATTTCAGAAAAAATATGCAAATCGGTCAATCTGCATTAGTGTTAATTAATAGTGCAACTGCTTCTGTGGTATTTGAGGAAGCTGATAAAGTTTCTACTAAAACCACACAACAAACTGGTGCTGGTAATGGCTTACAAGATAACTTTAAAACCACTTTGAATATTGCCAATACAGATGGTACAAAAACTAGAGTTGACGAAATGTTTGTAGCCTTTAAAAATGGATATAATTCAAATTTCGATGGTAATGAAGATGCCGTAAAAATGAACAATAGTGGCGAAAACCTAAGTTCAAAAAGAAACAACACTTTAATAGCCATTGAAGCAAGACCATACATTCAAAACGATGATTCAATCTTCATGAGTTTCACGAACACAAGAGT
>JBMLRA010000162.1:4899-12811 GCA_049241265.1 Chitinophagaceae bacterium | reverse complement strand
AGTCAAGAAGCCCTGCTTTTTTCAAATATGTCTTTGCCCATCCAACTCTGTTGTCAAAAATTGCTTGATTTCCACTTGCTAAAAGTTCTTTTCTTTCCTCTTCTGTTACTTGAAATTCAGTTGCTAATTTTTCAATTAAATCTCTGTATTTATGTTCTTGTCTGTCGGCAACCAATTTGAGAAGTGGAAGCATTAAGGTCTGATAGTCTGGAATCATATTTTCTTATTATTTGTTTAACTGCTTAATCTTTGCAGGTTTTAATAGGGTGACGCACAACTCAAAAATATACGCAACCCATCAGTTTGCCAAATATTTCCAAGTGTTTTAAATTGTTGTTTATCAATGTTTCTTTTAAAATATCTACTTAGTTTAAAACTAAGTACTTTTAAATTGTTTAGGATATAAGTACATTTCAATTGTTACTCTGTTTTCTCATTATCTTATCTAAAGGACTCTCTATTTTATGCAAACTCTTTTTGCTTACATGTGTGTATCGCAATGTGGTTCTTAAATCATTATGTCCTAATAACTCTTGAATGTATTTTATATCAGTTCCATTTTCTAACAAATGTGTAGCAAAACTATGCCTTAAACTATGGAATGAATTGTATTTGGGTATGCCAATTTTTTTAAAATAATAATTAAACAATGTTTGGGCTGTTCTCACACTGTATGGCTCTCTTTTATTCTGTCCCTCAAATAACCACTTTTGGGGCTTATAATCTTTATAATATTCTCGTAGCAAGTCTAGTGCAAATTTACTTAGCGGAACAACTCTATCTTTTTTCCCTTTGGCATCCTCAATAAATATTTGCATCCTGTCACTATCAATATCTTGCACTTTAATAGTAACCACTTCACTCACTCTTAAACCTGCACTGTAAGCAGTCATTAAAATTACTTTGTGCTTTAAATTTTCTATTCCAAGTAAACCTTTTATAATTTTTTCTTCGCTTATAATTTTAGGTAGCATTAATCGCTTTTTGGGTCTTGGAATTTCCCAAAAAAATTTTTCATACTTCAGTACTTGTTCGTAATAAAACTTTAGTGCATTCATTCTGCTATGCACAGTACTTTCTGTTAGTTTAAGTGTATCAAAACAATATTGTAAATAGTCTTTTATCCTTTGTGTGGTAAAGTTTTCAGCCTTTACTTCCTTTAGTGTTTGTAAAAAAACTGCAAATTCGTTTTTGTAGGTTCTAATTGTTGCTTGGCTGTATCCTTTTAAAATTAATGTTTGTATAAAAAGTTCTAACTGTTGTGCATTGTGCTCACTAATTTTTCTGTAACTTGTATTGTATTGGTTGGTATTGGTTGCTAATGCACTATTTGTAGTGGTTGTGCTATTGTTGCTCTGTACTTCTACCCTATTTACAAATAATTTTGAAGTTTGTTTAAGTTGGCTAATATTAATTGTTGCAATGGTTTTGGTATGCTGTATTAATTGTTGCAGCAGTTCTTTATTTTTTGGCATATACCAACCCTTGTGGGTATCGCTAAATTTTACAAATCCTAATTTTCTAAAAGCAGCATTTATTTTACTATTTTTTTCGCAAGCTAGCAAAATACACTCTGTGCTTTTGTGATGTATATATGTGCAATTAATAACTATCAACTCTATTTGTATTTACGGCAAAGCCAACCTTAATCACATTAAGGCTTTCAAAATAAATGTAAATATTTGAGTGTAACAAAAAAAAAAATACAAGTATTATTTAAGTATTTATACCCATTATAAAAATGACATTAAGTAATTATTTGCTGGCAGTTATATGCTTGTATTTTTTCATACAAAACCATTCATCCTATCAACTTTATAAATAAACTTTCAATTCCCCTATTTTTGTTTTTAGTGCTTATACATATTATATTAAACACCCACATTAACTAATTATGAATAAAATTTTTGCAATTATTTTTTTGGCAATGGCTTCAGCAGCCCATGCACAAAACATTATGAATAATCCAACTAGTAATCATGGTAATAAGTTTGAGGCTTTAGGCACCATTTTGCCTACACCAAATGAATATAGAACTGCTAGTGGGGCTCCTGGAAATAAATATTGGCAGCAGCGTTGTGATTATGATATTAAATGCGAATTGGATGAAAAAAAATTAAAACTCACAGGCAGCGAATTGGTTACTTATTATAATAATAGTCCAGATGTGCTTACTTATATTTGGCTACAGCTAGATGAAAACCAACATAGCACTATTGATAATGCTAATTACCAAAATAGCAGCAACTTGGGAACTAATATTAATATCACTACTTTACAAAAACTGGAAGATGCTAAATATGATAATGGTTATGGCGATAAAATAACTTTACTAACAGATGCTTTGGGCAATAAATTAAAATACACCATTAACAAAACAATGATGCGTATTGATTTACCCACACCTTTAAAACCTGGACAAACATTTAGTTTTAAATGCAATTGGAGCTATAAAATACCAGATAGAATTACTGAATTTAGCAGAGGTGGATACGAACATTTTGCAGATGAAGATAATTACCTTTTTACAATGACACAATGGTTTCCACGATTGTGTGTTTACAGCGATTTCCAAGGCTGGCAAAACCATCAATTTAGTGGCAATAGTGAATTTGCTTTAACATTTGGTAATTACAAAGTAGCCATTACAGTTCCTGCTGATCACGTAGTTTTGGGTACTGGCGAATGTTTAAATTATGCTAGTGTTTTAACTGCTGCACAACAAGCACGTTGGGCAAAAGCTAAAATAGCTAAAGAACCAGTTGAAGTTGTTACACTAGCTGAAGCAACTGCTGCAGAAAAAACAAAAAGTACTGCCAAAAAAACTTGGAATTTTAGTGCCAATATGGTGCGTGATTTTGCTTGGGGAAGCTCACGTAAATTTATATGGGATGCCATGCCAGCAATGGTTGAAGGCAAAAAAGTAATGTGTATGAGTGCTTATCCTAAAGAGGCTTATGCCTTGTACAGAAAATACAGCACTAAAGCAGTAGCACACACTATAAAATCATATTCTAAATTTACTATTCCTTATCCTTATCCTGTAGCACAAAGTATTGAAGCTGCAAATGGAATGGAATACCCTATGATTTGTTTCAACTATGGCAGAACAGAAAAAGATGGCACTTACAGTGAAGCTACAAAAAATGGAATGCTGGGGGTAATTATTCATGAAGTAGGTCACAATTTTTTTCCAATGATTATTAACAGCGATGAACGTGAATTTACTTGGATGGATGAGGGTTTAAACACTTATGTAGAATACTTAACAGAAGAATTATGGGACAATAAATTTCCATCTCGTCGTGGGCCAGCTTTTACCATTACCGATTATATGAAGTTGCCAAAAACACAGCTTGAACCCATTATGGTAAATAGCGAAAATATTATTTCACTAGGTGCTAATGCTTATGCTAAACCAGCCACTGGACTTAATATTTTAAGAGAAACAGTTGTGGGAAGAGATTTATTTGACTTTGCTTTTAAAGAATATGCAAAACGTTGGGCATTTAAACACCCCACTCCTGCCGATTTTTTTAGAACCATTAACGATGCTACTGCTGAAAACTTAGATTGGTTTTGGCGTGGTTGGTTTTATGGAATTGAACCTTGTGATATAGCCATTGATACTGTTAAACACGCTGTGTATACAGATGTTGTAGCAGGCAATACAACACCCCAAAATATTGTAACAAATGTTTCACTAACAAAGCCTAATGTAAACTCATTTGAAGATATTTCTAAAATTAGAAACAGAGAAAACAAATCAATTATTTTTGAGGTTGATGCAGATACAAGCCTTAGAGATTTTTACTGGAAATATGATAGAGGAATAATTGCTTACGATAGTAGTTTAAAAATTCCTATTACAGCTTTAGGTGGTGGCAATAGAGATAATTTAACAGATGCCGAAAAAGCAAAGTATGCCAATACACATTTATACGAAATTGCATTTAGTAATAAAGGTGGGCTTGTAATGCCTATTATTGTTGAGTTTACATTTGCCGATGGCACTAAACAATTAGAAAAAATACCAGCACAAATTTGGCGTAAAAATGAAAATAAAGTTACTAAGGTGTTTATGACAAATAAAGCAGCAACAGCAATTAAATTAGATCCAATGCGTGAAACTGCTGATATTAATGAAAGCAATAATGTGTGGGGAAATATAGATGCAGAGCCAAGTAAATTTAGCATATTCAAGGCTAAAGCAGCAGTTCGTGGACAAAGTAGTGGAATGAATCCGATGCAAGCTTTAAAATAGCTTTAGTTGCTCTATCAGGTTTGCAGTCATAACTGTACCAAACCTTAAGATTGCAATATAATATTTCGTTCCTACGGAACTTCAATAACTTAATTCGCTCTTTTTCTACCAACATAATGCTCCTAAAGAAGATGTTTAACTTGTGTTGATTTGACAGAGACATAAAATATTGGTAGAAATTATAAATTAAAATTAATAATAAGTCCCATAGGGGCGACATATAATGAAGGTTTAGATCACTTATGGCTTGCTGCTTTATGTTTTACATTGTTGCCTACAGCAACAGCATATTTATCGAAACTAAAAGCATTTAATAGCGATAATTAGTAACTAATTATAATAACAAATGAAAAGACGCATTCTATATATACTGTTACTAGTTTTTTTAAATTCAACAACCTTTGGGCAAGAATTATATATAAAGACTTTTGGAAATAATACAGACAAAGCCATCATTTTTTTACACGGTGGTCCTGGTTATAATTCAGCAAGTTTTGAAAGCACAACAGCCAAGCAACTTTCAGAAAAAGGGTTTTATGTTATTGTGTATGACAGACGTGGAGAAGGAAGAAGCATTGACTTAGATGCAGACTATAATTTTGAGCAAACCTTTGAAGATTTGAATAATATTTACACTAAGTTTTCTTTTAAAAAAGCAACATTGATTGGTCATAGCTTTGGTGGAATTGTAGCTACACTTTTTGCTCAAAAATATTCTGAAAAAATAAACTCAGTTATATTGGTTGGGGCTCCTGTTTCATTGCAAGAAAGCTTTAAAAACATCATTACCAAATGCACTAAAGCCTACACAGAAAAAAAAGATAGCGTAAACTTATATTATATTAATTTATTGAAAAATGTAGATACTGCAAGTATTCAATACAGTACTTATTGTTTTAAACATGCAATGCAAAATGGGTTTTATTCAACGAAGAATCCTTCTCAAGAAGCCAAAAACATTGGAGCTAATTTTAAGAAAGATTCTTTGTATAAATATGGTTCAAAAATGACGATTCAACCACCACAAAAGTTCTGGGAAAACGAATCATACACAACAATTAACTTAACTAATTCTCTAAAAAATTTAGTGGAGAAAAAAGTTAATGTGTTTGGATTATATGGAAAAGAAGATGGCTTGTATTCCCAACAACAAATTGAAAATCTATCAGATATTTTAGGCAAAAAAAATGTTCAATACATAGACAATTGTTCTCATAGCGTTTTTATTGACCAACAAACTGTTTTCTTAGAGAATATAAATAATTGGCTTAAATAAATCATCAATGCTCACTATTTTTTCTTTTTTAGTATCATCTCTATTTCACCCATTTTTTGTGAGTGTGATTGATATTAAACATAATGCAAAAGACAAAACAATTGAAATTAGTACAAAGGTTTTTGTTGATGATTTAGAAGCTGCATTGAAGAAAAATTATAACACGACCTTTGATTTATCAACTTCCACATTAAAGCCTGAAAACAATGCTATTGTTGCAAAGTATCTACAATCAAAATTACAATTAACCGTAAACGGTAAAAAACAAACCCTTAAATATATTGGCTACGAAATTCAAAAAGAAAGCGTTTGGATTTATGCAGAAGTTGAAGATGTAGCTTCTTTAAAAAAACTAACCATTAACTGTAATTTGTTGTACGATTATCAAGAAAAACAATCAAATATTTTTAACATAAAAGCCAATGGCAGCGAAAAAAATCACAAACTAGATTATCCTAAAAGTAGTGTAGATTTTGTGTGGTAAATAGGAAATAGAAAGTAGTGAATGGCTAGTAAATAGTGGGTATTTATTATTAAATATAAATCGTACTTCGTACATCTAACATCTTATATTATGAAAGATTCTCGTTATCCAATTGGTAAATACGAACCACAACCATTTTCGCAACAACAAAAAGAAGAATGGTTTGCCGATATTCAATATTTACCAAACGAGTTGGAAGCATCTATTTTAAATTTAGATGAGTTTCAACTTGATACTCCATATAGAGTTGGTGGTTGGACTTTAAGACAAGTTGTGCATCACGTTGCAGACAGCCATATTAACGCTTTAATACGTTTCAAACTTTGTTTAACAGAAGATAATCCTACCATAAAACCATATTTAGAAAATGAATGGGCAATGCTAGATGATGTAAAAACCATACCCATTAATGTCTCTATAACAATTTTATTTGGCATTCATCAACGTTTACTGGCAACTATTAAAAATGTGAAAGATGAAGATTGGAACAGAACTGTTGTTCATCCAGAACATAATAAACAAATGACTTTGTGGTATTTGCTTGGCTTATATGCTTGGCACGGAAAACATCATACAGCACATATTAAAATGTTGAGAGAAGAACAAAATTGGAATTAGGAATTAGTGATTAGTAATTGTTAAAATGTACTCTATAACTTTTATTCAACATAACTATAAACCTTAAACTTTTAGACTCTTAAACTTAAATTATAAAACCATCATTATGACAACACCAGAAGAATATATTGCGTCTTTGCCAGATGATAGAAAAATCGTAGTATCTGCCATTCGTAAAGCACTGTTAAAAAATTTACCAAAAGGCTTTAAAGAAGAAATTAGCTATGGAATGTTAGGCTATTGTGTGCCACATAGCCTGTACCCTAGTGGCTACCATTGCAACCCAAAATTGCCATTGCCATTTATTAGTTTAGGCTCCACAAAAAGCCATATTGCACTTCATCATATGGGATTATACGGCTCAAGTACTTTGCTAGATTGGTTTGTGGCAGAATGGCCAAATCATTCTACAAAAAAATTAGATATGGGCAAAGGATGCATACGCTTTAAAAAAGCTGAAGATGTGCCTTTAAAATTAATTGAAGAACTAGCTAAAAAAATGACCCCTAAGCAATGGATAGAAACTTATGAAACTGCTTTCAAGCGTTAAATATTTTCTTTAATAATTGGATTTTAAAAATAGCCCACAATTTTTAATTGTGGGCTATTTTTAAAATTTTGAGTGCAGTATTATCCTTCAAAACTACTATAAAAATAAGGTGTGTTAGCTTCAAATTCAGCACTACAAGTATCTACCATTTTATAAACTCTGGTAATACCTAATGCTTTTCTTTTTTCATAAATAGCTTCATCTGTGCAGTTTCCGTGCAATATTCTTGAAATTTGTTCATCACCAAAACCATTGCGTTTTGCTTGTTTTAATAAATCTTCTGGCAATGATTCAATAGTATGTTTTCCTATTTCAATTTCTATGTTACAAAGGTTTTGTATTTGATATAAAAACCATCTGTCAATGCCTGTGGCTTGTGCAATAGTTTTAACAGTTACACCCTGCATTAAAGCATCTTTTATTCTAAAAATTCTATCCCATTTTGGTTGTTTAATGTACTCAATAATCTCTTGACTTTTCATTAAACTCTTACCATAATATCCCAAACCTACAGCTTCATTTTCTAAACTTTGACAAGCTTTTTGCAATGCCTCATTAAAGCTTCTACCAATTGCCATTACTTCACCAACACTTTTCATTTGCAAACCAAGTGTATCATTTGCACCTTTAAATTTATCGAAATTCCAACGTGGTATTTTTACAATAACATAATCTAGTGCAGGTTCAAAATAGGCAGATGTGGTTTGGGTAATTTGATTT
>JBMLRA010000162.1:0-4889 GCA_049241265.1 Chitinophagaceae bacterium | reverse complement strand
TTTGCAATAGGATAACCAGGTGCTTTGCTTGCCAATGCAGATGAACGACATACACGAGGGTTAATTTCTACAGCAATCAATTCTTCTGTTTCTGGATTCATTGCAAACTGAACATTACAACCACCAGCAAAATTGCCAAGGCTTCGCATCATCAAAATAGCCTTGTTTCTCATATCCTGAAAAGCGGTGTCACTCAATGTCATTGCAGGTGCTACAGTAATAGAATCTCCTGTATGTACGCCCATTGGGTCTAGGTTTTCAACTGTGCAAATAATTACTACATTATCGTTTCTATCTCTCAACAATTCAAGTTCATATTCTTTCCAACCCAATACGGCTTTTTCTACCAAAACTTCATGAATAGGCGATGCTTCTAAGCCACGTTTTAATGCTTCGTCTAATTCACTTTTATCGTGTACAAATCCTCCACCACTACCACCTAGTGTAAACGACGATCTTATTACCAGAGGAAATCCAATTTCTTGTGCAAATTCTTTACCCTCTAAAAAGCTATTTGCTACACGGCTTGGCGATGTACCAATACCAATTTTTACCATCAATTGCCTAAATAATTCTCTATCTTCAGCAGTATTAATTGCTTCAACATCTACACCTATCATTTTGCAATTGTATTTCTCCCAAATACCCAATTCATCTGCTTCTTTGCAAAGATTTAAAGCAGTTTGCCCTCCCATAGTTGGCAACACGGCATCTATTTTATTTTCCTCTAAAATTTGTTCAATACTTTCAATAGTTAATGGCAAAAGATAAACTTTATCTGCCATCATAGGGTCTGTCATAATGGTAGCAGGATTGCTATTAATAAGAATCACTTTAATTCCTTCCTCTCGCAAACTTCTAGCAGCTTGGCTCCCACTATAGTCAAACTCACAAGCTTGACCAATAACAATTGGGCCACTACCTACAATTAGTACTGAATTGATTGAATTATCTTTTGGCATTTTTACGATTTGGGGCAAAAATAGAAGCAGAAATCAAAAGCTGCGTATTAATTTTCATATTTGCAAAATACCCAACATAAATGGGATTCTAAAATACAGGTTTCAATCGCTAGGAATAAAACTATACAAATGATAACACTTACAGCGGGGCAAAAAGCTCCAACATTTACAGCTAAAGATCAAAACAACAATTCGGTTTCTCTAAAAGATTTTTTGGGTAAAAAAGTGGTTGTATATTTTTATCCCGAAGATGATACACCCACTTGCACCATTCAATCATGCAATTTACGAGATAACTATAGTTTGCTTAAAAATGAAGGATTTGAAGTAATTGGTGTTAGCCCAAACGATACAACTAGCCATAAAAAATTTGAGCAAAAGTTTAATTTGCCATTTACTTTATTAGCAGATGAAAAACACGCTATTATAGAAAAATACGGTGTTTGGGGCGAAAAAAATTTATATGGCAGAAAATATATGGGTTTACATAGAACAACTTTTGTAATAGACGAGAAAGGAGTTATACAGAAAATATTTTTAAAACCTACCAATAAGCAACACGCAGAGCAAATTGTTAAAGCTTGGAAGGAACTGAAGAAATAATTCGCATTTGAAAAAAATTAGAATCAAAGAAAATAGCTGGCTAGCTTGGTTGGGTGCAAAATGTATACGGGTGAACAGAGTGGCTTTAACATTTGGCAACACTATTCATTTGCATAATGCCACAAAACAGCAATTACTAGAAAACAAGGTTTGGCTTTGCCACGAGATAGTACACGTTAAGCAATATGAAAAATTAGGCGTTTTAAGGTTTGTAATATTTTATTTATGGGAGTGTATTAAAAAAGGATACTACAATAATAAGTTTGAAATAGAGGCAAGAGAAAATGAAAACAAACTAGATTTACTATTGGATTATACCATTAGTGAGGATATAACATAACTCATCTACCCTATCAAAAAAAACTCCCTCGTGAAAACGAAGGAGGAACACCTGAACTTAATTCGTTAAGTCTAACTAAAACATAAGTACACTTTTATTACAACTTATATGATTGAAAAGGTTAGTTTTTTTTAAAATATTTTTCATTTTTTAAAAACTTACTTTCTATCGAACTCGATTTCGTAAAACAAGCCATCTAATATGTACATATTACATATATTTACGGCTCTCTTATTAAAAAAAAGAGATATTTTTATTTATACACATATCCTTTGCTTATGAAAACAAGATTCTCAAGTTTTGTTTAAGTCCGTATGCAATAATTATTGAGATGCCTTTAATTTCTCTAAAAAAAACGATTGTGAATTTTAATAGTTTTAAGAAAATATTTTTTCTATACTTATTATTCAGTGCATTTATAAATATAAATAAAGCCCAAACTGTTGGGGATTTGGCTGTAATTTCTGCTCATTCCAATTCTCCAGATTTAATAAAAATAGTTGCACTAAATACAATATCTGCCAATTCTACATTTGTTATAACTGATAACCCTTGGGACGGCTCAGTTGCTGCTTTAAGAACTAATGAGGGATATTTGGTCTGGACAACACCATCTATACCTATTTCGCAAGGCACTGTAATCACATTTACTACTACAAATACAGGCACTTGGTCTCAAGCAACATCATCGGTTGATATTGGTTCGATTACTGTAAATGGCACTTTTGGCTTGTCGGTTTCTGGCGATCAACTCTTTATTTTTTCTGGAACTTGGACTACTACTCCTACAAATTTTATTTGGGGGTATAGTAGTGATAATAGTGGTTTTGATTATAGTGGTTTTGGAACAGGAAGTCAGGCTAATACATCTGATCTTCCAACTTCATTAACCGGCTACACCACTTCTTTTACTACTACTTATCGCACAGCTTATTTTGCAAATGGATCATCTTCAACATCAAGTGTAAGCATTTCAAATACTGATAAATGTGCAATGATTGCATTGATTACTAATAATGCAAAATGGTATAAAACTACATCATCATCTGCCGTCACTCCACCAACTTACTCCATTTTATTTGGCACATTTATTAGTTATTCTAGTAATGCTTATTGTAGCAGTGGCACAGCTTCTGTTACTTTATCTGGCACAAGTGGTGGTACTTATAGTGGTAGTATTGGGCTATCAATTAATTCATCTGGCACTATAAATTTAGCTGCCTCTACATCGGGAATACGATATGCATTTTATACATATACAAAGAGTGGTTGTAGTCAAACAACATTCGCCACAATTATTGTTGGCAGCGGAACAAATGCTTCGTTTTCCATAAACACAAACCCTCAATGTTTAAGTGGTAATAGTTTCACATTTACCAATTCATCCACTAGTAGTTTAGGTTTAGTCAATAATTTGAATGGAGCTGGAGCTGCTTCAAATATTAGTGTTGCTTTGTCAAACTTCTCAGTAAATGTACCTAATGGTAATACACTTTTATTGAGAATGTATGTTTTTGGTGGGGCAACAAATGCTAGATATTTATATAATAAAGATTTAACTATTAGTGGTACAACATCAGTAGCTTCAAGTGTTAAATGGGTATTAACCAGTAATGCTACAACCACTACTAATACAGGGGCTGGGTTAACTAGCAATCCTGAAAGGATTGGTTCGGGAATTACAGATGGCGGTTTTGATGCAACCTATGGACATAAGCTTACAAGTGCCACAACTTGGCCTACAAATATTAGCACTGCACACTATGAACAATTTAGTCTTTCAGTTAGTGGTGGAACAGCTTTTACATTTAATGGCGTTACTGCCACACAAAGAATTTCTGGCGGAAGTGGCACTATCAATTTGTTGTTTTTATATTCCATAGATGGAGGAACCACATTTAATGTTTTGCCTTTTTCATCTGTAGCATCAGGGTCAAGCACAATTAATAGCCTAAATTATAATTGGAGTTTTGGGGATGCTACAACTTCTACATCAACTAATCCTACAAAATCATACTCAGGTGCTAACACTTATTCTGTTTCTTTAATAGCTACAGATGGAACTTGCAGTGATACTAGTTTACAAACCGTTACAGTTAATCCTTCAACAACAATCACTACTCATCCATCATCTTCAGCAACAAATTATTGTTTGAATGGAACTGCAACAGCATTAAGCGTTGTTGCTACTGGTAGTGGTTTAACTTATCAATGGTATAGCAATACAACCAATAGTAATAGTGGAGGTACGTTAATATCTGGTGCTACTTCTTCTACATATACTCCCCCAACTACCAGTGCCAATACAACTTATTATTATTGTATAGTTACAGGTTCTTGTGGAAGTTTTGCAAGCAATGCAAGTGGTAGTATTACAATCAATTCACTTCCAACTGTTGCAGCCAATACAGGCACAACTACAGTATGTGTTGGCAGCACAACTCAATTCGCAAATACTACTGTTGGTGGCGTGTGGAACTCTTCTAACACAAGTATAGCAACTATTAATTCAAGTGGCTTAGTTACTGGAATTAGTGCAGGAACCTCTATCATTAAATATATTGTAACAAATGTAAGTGGGTGTTCGGATTCGGCTCTTACTACAATAACTGTCAATCCAAGTCCAACCGTAACATCTCAATCATCCACAACAAATACAAATTATTGCATCAATGGCAGTGTTGATGCAATATCTTATAATACATCTGGTGCTAGTACTTTTCAATGGTATAGTAATACTACAAATAGTAATGTTGGTGGTACATTGATAAGTGGTGCTATTTATTCAACATATACACCATCAAGTTCAGTTTCAGGCACGACATACTATTATTGTGTTGTGAGTAATGGAAGTTGTTCAACAGCCAGTCCAGTATCAAGTGCTGTTGTAGTATATTCTACAATTACTACCCCTACATTAACACCTACATCTGCTTGTGCAGGCAGCACAACAACTTTTACAGCAAGTGGAGGAACTATATTTG
>JBMLRA010000161.1:0-2452 GCA_049241265.1 Chitinophagaceae bacterium | reverse complement strand
CACTGTTGGTGAACTTCTAGAAAAACAGCACTATAGCCCACAGGCAATTAATGATGATTTTTCTAAAAAAATTTTCACAAAATTCATTAACGATTTAGATGCTGATAAATGTTTATTTATTCAAACAGATATCGATGCATTAAAAAAATATGAAACTACTTTAGATGATGAAATTCATGGCAAAGAAGAATTACAGTTCTTGCCAGCATTAAATGCTATTTACAGCAAAAGAACTGATGAAATCATAGTTCTGTATAAAGATATTTTAAGCAAACCGTTTGACTTTAATATAGATGAAGATTATGCCATTGATGGTGAAAAAATTCCCTTCCCTAAAAATGAAGATGCCAGAAAAGATAGACTTAGAAAAAAGTTGAAATATATGGCTCTTGATAGGTATGTTGATTTATTAGAGCAAAGAGAAAAGAGTGTAGTTGATAGCGTAAAAAATAAAAGCAATGCAGCACTTGAGATTGATGCGAGAACACGAGTTCAAAAAGCAATGGATAAAATTTATACAAGGGTAAAAGCAAAATTCAATGATGACGAGCGTTTCAACGCTTTTGTAAATACAATTGCGAATCAAATGGATCCTCACTCAGATTTTTTTCCACCAGTTGAAAAAAGAGCTTTTGATGAAATGATGAGTGGTCGTTTCTTTGGTATTGGGGCACAATTACAAGAACAAGATGGAAACATTAAAATAGCTAGTTTAATGCCTGCTTATCCTGCTCAGAGAAGTGGTGAATTAGATGTAAATGATTTAATTGTTAAAGTAGCACAAGGTAATGATGAACCTGTAGAAATTACAGGTTATGATATTACAGATGCAGTAAAATTAATACGTGGTAAAAGAGATACAGAAGTGAAACTTACTGTAAAAAAGGCAGATGGCACAACTAAAGTAGTTTCGATTATTCGGGCTGAAATTGTGCAAGATGAGGCTTATGCAAGAAGTGCTGTTTACAATGATGCCAATGGCGATAAAATTGGATATTTATGGTTACCAGATTTTTATGCCGATTTTGAGAGAGTTAATGGAGCAAGATGTAGTGAAGATGTGGCAGTAGAGGTTAAAAAATTAAAAAACGCAGATGTAAAAGGAATTGTATTAGACTTAAGATATAATGGTGGAGGATCTTTATACGAGGTGGTACAAATGGTTGGATTATTTATACCTCAAGGGCCTGTGGTACAAGTAAGGGACAAAGATGGGAAATTAACACCTTTGCCTAATAAAAATAATGATGTTTTATATGATGGGCCATTAACAGTAATGGTCAATGAAGCTAGTGCTTCAGCAAGTGAAATTTTTGCAGCAGCAATACAAGATTATGGTCGTGGAATTATTGTAGGAAGTTCTACTTATGGAAAAGGCACTGTACAACGCAATGTTCCATTAAGCAAACAAATTGATTTTATGACAAGTGCTCAACCAGATATGGGTTTTGTAAAATTAACTTTCCAAAAGTTCTATAGAATTAGTGGAGGTTCTACTCAATTGAAGGGAGTAACACCTGATATTATTTTACCAGATATGCTAGATTATCTAAAAATTAGAGAAAAAGACAATAGTGCTGCTTTGAGCTGGGATGAAATTAAAAAAGCAGATTACACAATGTGTAAAACTGCTAATATAAATGCATTAGTTGTAAAGAAAATGAATGATGCAATTGCATCAAACAATACTTTCAAATTATTAAAGGATAATACAAGTTGGTTAAGCAAACATTCAGATGAACCTAAAACTTTACAAATAGAAAAGTACAGGGAGTATCAAAAGAAAGTTGCTACAACTGTTGCACAAAGTACAAGTTTGGTGAAATTAAAAAAAGACTTAAATATGACTGTTTTAAAAGAAGATAACGACAAATTCTACAACAATACAGATAAGCAAAAAGGAGAAAGATACCAATCTTGGTTAAAAAGTATTAAAACTGATATCTACATTAACGAAAGTATGGAGGTAGTAAAAAGTTTAATCAATGCTAGTAACTTGGCTTCAAAAAACTAAACATCCTTTATAAATAATTAGTCAGTTTTTTTCTTTATTGATGATGCACCAGTAGCGTTTATGTTTGAATTTGTAGGATTACCCTTGTATTTAATACTACTTGCACCGCTTGCTTCAGCTTTTAATTCATTCGTAACAGCAATATTTACACTGCTTGCACCACTAGCGTCTATATTGCAATTAGCTACTTCAAAATCATAGCTTTTAAAATTGCTAGCACCACTTGCATCAATTTCAGCAGTGGCAGATTTGCCTGTTAAGTTTACACTACTTGCCCCACTTAGATTTACTTTTAAGTCTGCAACAGTTATATTACCCTTTATATTACTAGCCCCACTAATACTAATTTTTAAATTTTTAGATATAATACTTTCGTTAATTCTAACACTACTTGCACCCGAAACGCTAATAAAATCAATATTTTTTACAGATACATAT
>JBMLRA010000160.1:0-1084 GCA_049241265.1 Chitinophagaceae bacterium | reverse complement strand
TAACTTTAGGAGCAAGTGGTAATTTGATTTTTGGTAATAAGGTTAATTTATTTGGTGCATTAACAGTAGGTACAGGAGCAACGTTAAACACTGGTGACGGTTTATTAGTATTTAGAAACACAGCTACAAGCACTGCAAGTTTGGTAGCAGTAACTGGTTCACCTTCAATTACAGGAACAGTAATTGTAGAAAATTATATAAACAATCCAAACAGAGGTTGGAGATTACTAACTAGTCCTTTAACAAGTGCAGGTTCAGGAGGTACTGTAACACCAAGTGTACAAAGCAACTGGCAAAGTGCTATGGGTTATGCAGGTAATTATGGTACCAACTTCTATTCACCATCAGGTCTCAACGGAATGGATGGTGTATCTAATAGAAACAGTTTATTACGATTTAAAGGAGATACTTCAACACTTGGTGGATGGACAAACATCAATACTACGGGGGTTAATCAGTTTAATGCAGATGACCAAAACGGCAGTTCATCGACCAATCCAGTATTTTTTGCTTTCATAAGAGGTGATAAATCTGTGACTGCTGTTCCTAATGGAGGTACTCCAATTACATTTGTTCCAACAACATTGGCATCAAAAGGTAGGATTACATTTGGTTCAAAAACCATCGCTTTAAATGGTAATACAAATGGATATGCAGCAATTGGCAATCCATTTATCAGTCCTGTAGATTTGAGTGTTGCAGCTTCAACAGCAACAGGTTTAACAGGAACTTATTATTATTATAATCCAGCAAATGCAGCTTGGGTATCTGTTAGTAGTAGCAATAGTTGGGCGAGTGGCAGCTTTACACGAAATATACAAACAGGCGTAGCTGTTTTAGCACAGTTTAATGGCGTGTCTAGCGGTTCAATACAGTTTACAGAAGCATCAAAAGTTAGTACCTTTAGTACCGTACAAACAGGAACAGGAAATGGCTTGCAAGACAATATGAGAATCAACTTGTTTGACATAAATAGTACAAGTGGTACAAAAACACAACTAGATGAATTATTTGTAGGCTTTAAAACTGGCTATAATGCAGGTTTTATAAATACAGAGGATGGAGAAAAAATGTTGAATGCTGG
>JBMLRA010000159.1:0-1185 GCA_049241265.1 Chitinophagaceae bacterium | reverse complement strand
TTACACTAATTGCATTTACTTCTTTTGTTGCAATTTTAAACGCTCAAAATTTCACTCAAGTTTGGCGAAAAACAGCACAATCTGGTGCAAGTGATTTTCCTTGGTTTACTAGTACTACAAATTTAGTACGAACAATGACATATAATCCTGTGACAGATAAAGTTTATGTAGCATTATCGAATGCTGCTATTGGACAAGCAGATACTGTTTATATTTTGGATGCCAACACAGGAAATAGAGTTGGTACATTGAGTAAAAGTGGAACAGGTATGGGTACTGAGGCTTTTAAACACTTAAGAATTAGAGTAGCAAATGATGGTGCTATTTACTCAAGTAGTTTATCTGTTACCGCAGGAAGCTTTCAAAGAAGTAAAATTTATCGCTGGGCTTCAGAAGCTGATACTGCAACAGTTTCAAGTATAGTAACAGGAGAAAGATGTGGTGATGTAATGTCTGTTGTAGGCACTGGAGTTAACACAAAAATTTATCTTGCTGGTAATTCTTATGCTTTTGACTACTCCTCACCTGCAGTTAGAGATTCAACAGCACAAAAAATTTACGTTTGTACAACAGTTGATGGAATAACATTTACCAAAACAGATTCTATTCGTTTAATCGCTCCATTAGTAAGTGGTAGAATTAACTGGTTTAAATCTTTAGAGGCTGTTAGTGAAAATATTTTGGATGGTTTTTGGGCAAAAAACTTTAATCATCAAGCTTATAAAATAAATGTATCTGGTACACCTGGTGCATATGTAGGTAGCATAGGATTAAGCATTACTGCTGGTAATGGAAATGGTGAAGTAAGCACAGCGTATGGCAATGTTAGATACTTAGTTACTCCTGGTAACAAAAAATATCTAGGTTTTGCAGGAGCTTTCTTTACAGGAATTCCTGCAACTGCTAATACTGGAGTTGTTATGAAAATGATTGATGTAACTGATGAAGCTAATTTAAAAACTGTAGGAACTGATACTTTAAGAGGCGTGAATAATACTGATACATTATTAAGAAATACAACAAATACACTTGGGAATGGAGATGTAGCCTATAAATTTAATGGCGATGGAAGTTATAATGTATTTTACTTAATTACTCACAATGGTGTGGCTTGTACAAGAAGTGCAACCACTTTACCTGTTGAACTGAGCAAGTTTACAGCACAATTAGTAAAAAATAATGTGA
>JBMLRA010000158.1:0-1184 GCA_049241265.1 Chitinophagaceae bacterium | reverse complement strand
TCATTTGCCTGCCAACAGCACTAACCAAAGGGTTGCAGGTAAAATATTTGTACAATCTGGAACAACAGTTACAATTAATGTACAATTAGAAAATGCTGCTTCACAATGCCGTATTATGTTAGAAGATTTAAATGGTAATGGCAGTGAAAGTCAATTAGCTAATAATCAATCGACTATTTTTAATGTTTCAAGTACAGGTTGGAGAACTATAAAAATTCGCCAAGCAAATAATAGTACAGCACGCCAAAAAGCATGGATTAAAGTTACATATATAGCACCTGCTGTTGTAAACACTAGAGATGCATCAAATGATGTAAGAACCAAAGTTGCTATTTGGACAGGAAATAAAGGAACTTCAGATATTACAGATTGTGGAAATTGGGAAGAAGGCATTTTTCCAACAGATAGTACCACAACTATAATAAGTGGATTAAGTAACCCACAACCTATATTTAATGCAAGTAGAACTTTATTGCACCTTAATTTAAGAGAAGGTGCAAATCCTCAAATAGCAAATGGTGTAAAAATTAGTTTAAAAGGACAATTGAGCTCTAGTGGTGGAAATATTTCTGGTACAGGAACAATTAGCTTTGCTGGAACAGGTGCTGGTCAAGCAATAAATGGAAGTGCAACAACTATAAGTTTACCAAATCTAGAAGTTATAAATCCAAGTGGATTTAGCACTACAGCCTTACAAGTTACAGTAAATCAAAATTTATTGTTAACAAATGGTATTATTAGTATAAACGACCAAGATTTAATTGTAAATGGAAATATACTAGGTGGAAGTGCTACTAGTTATGTAGAAACAAATCAAAATATTACTACTGGCTTTTTAAGAAAAACTTTAAATACCGAGTCGTTTAATTTCCCAGTTGGAAATGCTACTTATACTCCAGTTACCTTAAATAATTTGGGAGCTGCAAGTACATTTAGTGTTCGTTGCACCAACACTGTTTTAACTAATGGATTAACTGGAACAGCTGTTGTTAGCACAGGAAAACTAAATAAGACTTGGGATATTAGAAGTAGTGCTACGTCTGGATTAAACGCTACAGCAACTTTCAACTGGAATAATTTGGACGAAGGAACTACGTTTAACAGAAATAGCTGCAGAATAGCTAAAAATGAAAATGGAGTTTTAGGATGGGCTCCTTTAAATAACAGCACAGTTGCAGGAGGAT
>JBMLRA010000157.1:0-4687 GCA_049241265.1 Chitinophagaceae bacterium | reverse complement strand
TAATAGTGCAGAAGCTATGGTAGTTGGTGATATAGATGAAGATGGCAAAGCAGATGTAGTAATTGCTGATATGTTGTCTGGTTCTTTATCTGTTTTTAGAAATACTGCTTCAAGTGGAAGTGTCAACTCTAATAGCTTTGCCTCAGGTATAAATTTTTATTTAGGATTTGGAGCAACATCAATGAAAATGGCAGATTTAGACGGTGATGGTAAACCAGATTTAATAATTGGAAGCAGCAATACCAATTCCCTAACAATACTTCATAACAATTCTGGTAATGGATACATTGATTTTAGTTATGCTGGAAACATTTCCACTTTAAGATCTCCAAGTGCAATAACTTTAGGAGATTTAGATGGTGATGGCAAGCCCGAAATTGTAGCTGCCAATAAATTTGATAATACAATTTCTGTATTTCGAAATATTTCTACAGCAGGGTATCTAGATCCATCTAGTTTTGAAACAGAGGTTGAGTTTGGAACTGGCTACACTCCTATGGATTTAGAAATAGCAGACCTGGATGGGGATTATAAACCAGATTTGGCTGTTGTAAATTACAACTCAAATTCCATTTCTGTATTACGAAATGTATCTAGTGTGGGCATTATTGATGTAAACAGTTTTGAAACACATATCGAGTTTAATACTATCTATTCTCCCAACAGCATAGCCATTGGAGATTTAGATGGTGACGGTAAACCAGAATTAGCAGTAACTAGTGACTATGACTACTCAATTGCTTTACTTTACAACACATCTACTACCGGAAGTATTGATAACTATAGTTTTGATGCAAGCTATCAACATCTTATAAATTATAGGTCTCTTAAAATTGCAATTGGTGATTTAAATGGTGATGGCAAAGCAGACTTGGCAATAACGGCTAAAGACTATCAAATTTTGGTACTTCGCAACACTGCAACTATTGGTTCTATAAATTCATCCAGTTTTGCAACAGGATTTTTTTTAGGGATGAGTAGCTATTACTTTCAATGCATTGCAGTAGCTGATATTGATGGAGATAGCAAGTCTGATATTATTTCAACAAGCAAAATTCAAAACTACTTCACAGTTTTTCGAAATTCAGATATATCTAACAACGCCAATTTAAATGGGTTAAGTATGAATCCAAGTTCAATTTCACCAAGTTTTTCTTCTGCAACTACAAATTATACGGCTAATGTAAATAATACCATAAACAATATCAGTATAACAGCTACAAAAGCACATATAGGTGCAACCATTCAGGTTAGAGCAAATGGAGGCTCTTTTCAAACCATCACTAGCGGTATTGGGTCTGGTGTTATTAATATAGTTGTAGGCACAAATACAATAGAAGTAAGGGTTACAGCTCAAGATGGAACAACTATTAAAACTTATACGATTACAGTAACGAGGGCACCTAGTAGTGACGCAAACATAAATTCTTTGACCATTTCTTCTGCTTCTTTGGTGCCAACTTTTAGTGGAAATACTACAAATTATAGCGGTAGTGTACACAATGCAATAACTTCAATTACAGTAACCCCTTACAGTTCAAACTCTAGTTCAACTATTCAAATAAGATTTAATGGAGGAAGCTATTTTTCCGCCTTAAGTGGTAGCCCTTCATCTTCTTTAAACTTAAATGTTGGCAGTAATACCTTAGAATTAAGAGTTACTGCACAAAATGGCATAACAATAAAAACATACCTTATTTCACTAATAAGAGAAGCTATACCACCTACAATAACAACAATAACCCCATCACAAGGAAAAATGGGAGATGTAATTACAATTACAGGTACTGGTTTTAATACATCAGCTACCAATAATATTGTTTATTTTGGTGCAGTAAAAGCTCAAGTAATTTCATCAAATACAACTAGCGTAAGCGTTGTTGTGCCTATTGGGGCAACCTATTCTCCAATAAGCATTTTAAATCAAGGCACTAATTTAATTGCTAATAGTATAAACAGTTTTGTACCAACATATAATCCATTAAAAACAACTTTTACCTCAGCAGATTTTTTAACAAAACAAGACTTTGCAACAAGTGTAAGCCCTTCTGTATTAGCATTGGCAGATGTAGATGGAGATGGCAAAGTAGAAATTTCAACTTCCAGACCAATCTTATTAAATGTTGGTTTGTTTAAAAACACTACAAAAGTTGGCGAGATTTCTACCGAAAGTTTTGCAACTCCTGCAGCTATAACTACAACTGAAGGATCAAACTTTGTAGCTTATGGAGATTTAAATAACGATGGTAAATTAGATATGGTTACAGTAAATCAAAATGCTAATAGAATAAACGTGTTTAAAAACACTTCAACAACTGGGAGTATTACTACAAACAGTTTTGCATCTCCCATTGTATTTTTTGTATCACATTTTCCTAGTAGTGCTGCAATTGGAGATGTAGATGGAGATGGAAAATTAGATATTGCAGTAGTGAACTCTTTAGGAAATTCTATTTCAATTCTTCGCAACAAAACAGTTGCAGGCATTATAGATAATGGAAGTTTTAATGATGCTGTAAATTTTGCAACAGCATCCAGCCCAAGGCAAATTGCAATAGCAGATTTAAATGATGATGGCAAACTAGATTTGGTTACTACTAATTTTAATAGCACTTCTATATCAGTACTTCGCAACACCTCAACAATTGGTGTTATTAATTCTGGAAGTTTTGCTGCAAAAGTAGATTTTGCAACAGGTACAAACCCTAATGGCTTGGCTACTGCAGACTTTGATGGTGATACAAAAACAGATATAGCAGTTACAAACAATGGATCAAATACTATTTCAGTTTTTAGAAATACATCTACAACTGGTACAATTAATTCTGGAAGTTTTGCTGCAAAAGTAGATTTTGCAACAGCTACCAATCCACTTTCTATTGCAGTAGCTGATGTTAGTGGAGATGGGAAAATTGACATTGCAGTAACAA
This sequence comes from Chitinophagaceae bacterium, assembly GCA_049241265.1. Taxonomy (GTDB): domain Bacteria; phylum Bacteroidota; class Bacteroidia; order Chitinophagales; family Chitinophagaceae; genus CAIVPM01. Next base: position 1,757 of record JBMLRA010000157.1, on the reverse strand, counting down.
ACTATAACTCAAATTCTGTTTCTATTTTTCAAAATACAGCAACATCAGGCAGTTTAACTACTGGTAGCTTTAATGCTAAAGTAGATTTTACAACAGGTACAAATCCATCTTCGATTGCAATTGGCGATGTTGACGGTGATGGTAAAGTTGATGTAGCAATCACTAACGCTGGCTCTAATAATTTTTCCATTTTAAGAAACAATGTAAATCTTGCAGTTTGGAACGGAAGTTCATGGTCTAATACACCATTAAATACACTAGATGCATTTGTAGAATCGTCTATAACTCCAACTTCATTTGCTTGTAATAATTTAGTTATAAAAAATGGATATGCTTTAAATTCAACAGGCATTACAACAGCTTTGAGTGGTAATTTAATAAACCTTGGTAATGGCATTAGTGGCATAGGCAATTTAAATATTGAATCCAATAGCATTCTTAGCGGAAACATGTTAAATTTTAATGGAACATTAACTGTAAATACATCTTATACATTTAATACTAATGGATTATTAACATTAACAAGTAATGCATCAAACACAGCTCGTGTTGCACCAATACTAGGTGCTATTGAAGGTGCTGTTACAGTTGAGCGTTATTTTAATGGTAAGCGAGCTTGGCGTTTTATTACTGCCCCTTTGAGCAGCAGCAATTTAAGCCCAGTGTATTTGAATAATAGTTGGCAGCAACAAACTCACATTACTGGTCCTAGTGGTACAGGATTTGATGCAATTAGACCAAATTTCAGCTTTTTAACACATGCACCAAATGCGTGGAGTGGAGTTAACAATACTCAAACCACAGAGCTTTTTACAAATGCTACAACAGCAAGCAACAAAGCATTTGCAGCATTTATTAGAGGAAATAGAAGCATAGACTTAAACAATATTGCTGCTTCTAGCAGTGCTACTTTAAGTGCTTCAGGAAAATTATTACAAGGAACACAAAACTTTGATTTAGGAATTAAAAATGCCAACGATTTTTTATTTTTAGGAAACCCATATGCTAGTCCAGTAGATTTAAATCAAATGTTTTTAAATAGTAGCACAAGCAACATAAATCGTACGTTTTATACATGGGATCCTACTCTAAGTGTTACTGGTGGTTATGTTACAATTAGTTGGAATGGTGTGGATGCTTATACTATAAGCCCAAATGTAGGTACTGCTCAAACTCAAATACTTCAAAGCGGACAAGCATTTTTTGCACGTGCAACAACTACAGGTGCAGTAAATGTATCTTTTGAAGAAAATGATAAATCAATTGTGAATAACAATGCAGTTTTTGGAGCTGGCAATGGAAACATAGATAATTTAAGCATCAATTTACTACGAAATGATAATGGCAATATAAGTACTAGAGATGGCGTAATTGCAAGTTTTGGAGCCAATTATAACAAAATGGTTAGCTTTAATGAAGATGCTGAAAAGCTTTTTAACAATGAAGAAGCTATAGCTATAAAACGAGGATCATTCAATTTAAGTATCGAAAGAAGACCTTATATAATTTCCAACAACGATAGCATATTTTTATCCTTTTTAAGATTAACCCCAAATTCCAACTACACATTAAACTTTAAACCACAAGGATGGGATGTTAGTATGCAAGCCTTTTTGGTAGATAAATTACTGAGTACAGAAACACCCATTAACTTACAAAATTCCAATCAAGATATACAAATTTCTACTACAAATGCTACTGTAAGTGATAGATGGATAATCGTGTTTAAACCATCAAACAATCTTCCAAACAACAAA
>JBMLRA010000156.1:0-1693 GCA_049241265.1 Chitinophagaceae bacterium | reverse complement strand
GGATTAATTTTCCAAAGTTGAGTGGTTGCACTTGGCAAGGCTGCTAAAGCATATCCATTAATTTGAAAACTACTAAGGTTGGTAATACTATCTCTCACAACTGCAAAAAATCCATTAGTATAAGAAGTTCGTGCCGAATTAAAACTCCCATTTAAAGTATCAACTAGCATAATTATATCGCCACGCTTTAAAGTTGTATTACTTGCAAGGCTTACAGTTGTTGCGTTTTCTGCAAGATTTGCACTTAAATTAGGCAATAATGTTCTGCTCCCATTACTTAATATTAAAGCAGTTTCGCTTGAACTTGCTGTGCTTTTTAAAATACACCTTTCGGAACTTGTACCTTCAATACTAACTCCATTACTTAGATTTAAAGACTGACTTAAATAATATGTCCCTTCAGGTACTATCAGTTTCTTAACCCCTGCATTTATAGCTGCTTGAAAAGCTGCATAATCGTCAGCAAAATCAGTTCCATTTGCTCCATAATCTGCAACACTTCTCTCATAATTATCGCTTACGGTTGCTTTACCATCCGTTGTATTAAAAAATATTTTTCTACCCCAAAAATTTGTTTGAGGCATTGCAAACGTTTCTGGGTAAATTAAGAAACTACTTGTATTTGTTGAACTTCCATTTGGATTTGTAAAAAATTGTATGTAGCTACCAGCATTAGTTCCAGTCCAGTTTTCGTTTGCCCTAATAGCCATAAATCCACCATTTACAAGGTTTGTTCCGTTATAGCCTTGCCCTGCATAAGTTGATAAAATATTGGTGTTTAAAATTGCTGTTGGACTTGCTGCTGTTCCGTTGTATCTGCTTCCTACATAACTTGGAGTAGTGCCAACTCTAGCAACACTCATTCGACCACTACCACTAGCTGTACTTCCTAAAATTTGCAATGCTGCATCTTCATCAACTGTATAATTATTAGGGAAAGCAGTTGATGGTTTATTTACAATTATCGTACTAAATGTTTTAGTTCCTGCTGCTGTTTGGTCAGCAAACAAGTTCATATATTTTAAACTATCAGCGTAAGCACTAGTGCCTAAAGAAGTAGGAGCATAAGTTGTGCCATTGTATCTTAGGAATTGACCATTTGTTGCACTAAAACTTCTTAATTTGCTATCTAATAAAGTTGCTACCCAACTAGGATTATTATATTGTAGTGTTAATTGTGGGAATTGTGCCAATGACCAATCCTTTGAAGCAATCACTGTACTATCTACTATAAAACTTCTATCAGCACTTAAATCACCACCACCTGCTAAACCATAACCTGCTACTATGGCTCTTATATTAGGTACTAAGTTTAAAACTATACCATAGGTTACACTATTCTTTTTCCAAAAAATAGTATCTGTATTATAAAAAATAGTATCTACTTTATTGTTAATTTGATTTACTAGACTTGTTGTACTGCTTCCAAGATTATTCCACTTAAAGCCATTCCATCCATAAAACAAACTATCACTATTTTTATAAACTATTGCTCCTGGTCTTGTATCGCCTCTTGCTATTGTAGTGTCACCAGCCGAAACATGAAGCAAACTATCAACTTTTAAATACTTGTATTGGTAACCTGCAGCCGTCATTGGTGTATAAACAACTCTTGCAGTAGTAGTGCTAAATGGACTTCTTTTTGGCTGTGAAGTTGAACCTGAGCAAACTGTCACAACTTGAAATCTATAAG
>JBMLRA010000155.1:0-2393 GCA_049241265.1 Chitinophagaceae bacterium | reverse complement strand
TGCAGCAAATGCTGCTGAAAACCAGTACAGCGTAGGCGAAGCCGTACGCTGAGTGAATGCGATTACAAACTAAGCCTAGTTTGGGGTACGCCGTTTGTTTTTAGTTTAAACTACGCCTAGTTAGGGGTTAGGCAGCTTCTAAGGCAATAGAAACTAGTTTTGGTAAAGTACCAATTCCAGTTCGTGGAGGAGGAAGCATATCCATTTGTGCTTTGTTTGAAAAAGAGTTAGGCATTAAAATTGTATTTATGGGTTTTGGGTTAGATAGTGATAATCTGCACAGCCCAAATGAAAAATATGACGTGTTTAACTTTTATAAAGGCATAGAAACAATTCCATATTTCTTTATATTTTATAGTGAAATGAAAAAATAATTAAATACTTCACCTTTATAAAGAGCTGCATTTTAATGTAGCTCTTTTTTTTTGGCTTTAAATTTTTCATATATTAGCACTTACAACTTATCTAATAATACTTATCAATTTATGCCTATACCCTACCAAAATATGATTAGAATTGCTTGTTTTAAGTTACTTCTAATTTGTACGCTAATTTCCAATGCCCAAGACACACTGCAAGTAGAAGCCTGTGGAATTACTTTTTATGAGTATACTATTAAAGACCATGGTACCGTTTTAGCCATTTGGAGACAGTGGCCAGAAGGACCATCTGCCAGAATAAAATATCATGAACAGTTAATTCATAGCATTGATGGTGTGAAATTGAAAAACTTAAACGATTTAAGAAAGTTTGTTTCAAAACCACATTATGGTCAGTTTAAGCTACAAACTCTTTACTATGATTCCTATAAAAAGAAAAAATATATAGCAAGCGAATACCCTTACGTTATTCAGTTTACTAACGAACCATATACCAATGAAATAACAGGAGAATCTTGCATTTTTGGCACTTGCTATTCTGGCTGGAGTAAACAAAAAAATAAAGATGGATGGGTTATTATAGGAGAGTTTCTAAATGGCAAACCCTATGGGCAGTGTTTTATAAATATTGAAGCCATTAATGTAAATGGTGAAGGCTTTTTTAGTTTGGATGATGGACTAACTGCCTTTTCTTATACAAAAGATGCTATTAAATATTTCGCTGGAATAAAAAACAAAAATGTAAATCAAGTAATTATAGATAATAATTTTTACTATAACACTTCAAAACAATTTTCATTAAATCAACTATTAAATGCTTCAAAACAAGCCATCATTTCACAGTTTATAACAAAAGAAAACTATGAAAGTATGTTTACAGGTTATAAACTATTTTATGATACCTTAACTATTCCAATTTGGGAAGTTACTTCACCAGCTTACTTTTATGCATTTCTAGAGAATGGGAAAATTAAAAGAATTGATACCATAAAGTATGCAAATTCTAACTATATAATGGTAGGAAATTTTAGTGTTATTAATAAAAAAGTTTCGGGTAATGGAACTTTACAATATCGATTAAATTCATACGATAAAAATTTTGAAACCTATTTTACAGGAAGTTTAAAAGATAATAAGCCTGTTGGTAAATTTAGTTATCAAAATTGGCTTAAATGGAGCTATCAAGGTAACATACAAAAAGCTTGGATTACTGCGAATGCCTACAATGAAAAAATACTAGGACCATTTTTTATACAGCCTCAAAATACTTACCAAATGGAGTCTTTTGGAGACACCATAAAAACAGGTTTCGAGATAAGCAAGTTTCATGATTTAGTTCGTACTATTTTGGATAAAAAATATCAACTGGCTCAAAATAAGAAAATACAGAATAATCCAACTATAAAATCAAATTCCAAACCAACTAATACACTTTCTAATAGTGAACTTTACCTCTATTCTAAACAAGCATACGATGAAATTAAGAAGCAAATGAGCACCCAATCGCATTTAAGAATGATAGAAGAAGGTTTATTAGATTGTGTAAATACAGGAAACGATAAAAAAAACCTAACCATTGTTGTTAAACCAGGGAAAACTATTTTAATAAATGCAGTTACCATAAATAAAAATGGAATTTATATTTTGGTTAGCGATGGCAATTATCCTAAAAAATGTGATGAAAAAAAATCAGGCGGCATGATACATTTTAGCACTTGTATGTACTCTAATCCAACTGTATACGAAAAAAAAATAAATGTAACCTTAGGGGTTGATGGACAACGAGAACCAGTATATTTTTTTATTGCAGATACGTTTTAGTTTTATTTCGCCGTTGTTGGTGTTCTTCACCAACAACACAATTATTAATAAACTTCCCATTTTGTTATAAAATCCCAAATAACAATGTTGGATAAATAATGTAATGCTGATGAATACTTATACTCAATCTCATTTGCTACAAGACCAGCTTTTACAGGGTTTTGATGAATATAATTTAGTTTTTGAAGCATA
>JBMLRA010000154.1:0-1702 GCA_049241265.1 Chitinophagaceae bacterium | reverse complement strand
ATTTATATATTGCTCTAAAGGAAATTTTAGAAAGTACTGATTTTATTGAATTGTAGGTTTTTAAAAAAATTACTGCATTTATATATAAAGAATTTAGTATTATCTAAATTATAGAAATTAGGTTATACAAAATAGCACCGTCACTTTTTTTCTGCAATTGCAACATCAACAGGCGTAAAACTGCCATTGCTTGGTTCTAGTATAAATTTTAGTTTGCGTATTCTAGGAATCAATGAAAACCTCGTATTTATATTAATCATTTCTTCTTTGCAAAATGTATTGATGTTGCTATTCATCGTCCATCGGCCAACGGCAAAAAAATCATTACTTACTTTTTCTAACTTTACATAATCCCAATTTAAAATACTTATTAGAGTACTTACTTAAGATATACCATTTTGCACTACTGCAAAAACTTTACACTTTTTTAGTTTGTTGCTTTCGCCAGTAGAATCGTTCCATTGATACACTTTTTGCAACTCTTCAATACTTCTTTTATCATCAACCAAAATACCATCTTGCTTTTGATAATTAAAAGCTTCGCAAGTGTAGTAAATACCATTTGCTAAGGTATCGTTGCTGTATAATTTACTTTCCGACTTTAGTACAGAATCCCATTTATTAATATGATTTAAAGTATAAGGATTAGATTTTGTGTTAGAGTTTGTAAGGTTAGTTTCTATAAAGTTTAAAATTAATTTACTAGCTTTTTTTATCAAACTTTTGCTATTACTTCTAAGTATTGGTAAATTACGGACATATAAATTGATATCTAATGTGGCTAATAAATGAACTTCATAACTTTAGACTTATGAATTATAGATACAACTATAACAACATCTAGCTACTTTAGGTTTGATGGAAATGTTTTAATTGTGAAGCTTGGCTAATACCCCTTTATTTTCATAAAAACTATTCTACAACTATTTTTTGTGTTTGATTATTTATTGTAATAAAATAAGTACCAGCAGCTAATTTTTTATTTACCAAAACGGTTTTTGCTTTAAAATTTTGTTGGTGAAGTTGTTTACCAAAAACATCAGAAATCATCAGTGTACCTTTTGGGTTGGCTTCTTCTACAATAATATTAATTATCCCTTTATTTGGATTAGGATAAATGCTAAACCCAATTTGGTTTGTATTGTTAAGCACAACCGTTTTAATTTCACTATAAGTTTTACTACCATTTTTATCTATTATTTGTAAGCGATAGTAAAGGTTAGTTGTATTGGGCAAATTAACATCTGTAAAATTGTAATCCCCACCACCTTTTGCATTTACTTGACCAATTGTTTTGAAAGAAATTCCATCAACACTGCGTTCTAATTCATAAGAATTAACCCCTATTTCATTTTTTATAGCCCAATTTATTTCTACTTTTTTATCTTGTTTTATAGCCGTTAAAACCAAATTATTATTAGGCAAACTTCCTGTACCTCTAAACACTATCATCCATCTATTTGTAACTGTTGCTGATGTACTAGTAATGTTTATATCTTGAGCACTCAATTGAAGATTTATTGGGGTTTCTGTAATTAGCAATTTATCTACCAAAAACGCTTGCATGCTTGCATCCCAACCTTGAGCATTAAAATCTAAAATATAATTGGTATTAGGTATTAAATTATTAAATGCTAAGTATATTGTATCTGTAATATTAACTATAAAAGGTCTTCTTTCTATACTAAGGTTTTTATTGTTT
>JBMLRA010000153.1:0-5502 GCA_049241265.1 Chitinophagaceae bacterium | reverse complement strand
GTATTCATCTAAAAATGGAATCATACCCCCACTTTTCTTAAATTGTGGGGTTTTTTGTATGCAATTAAATTGCTTTTTATCTATAACGCTAAATCAACTTCATCGCTATACATTTAAAAGTTTTTGAGATACTGTTTTTTTATTTAATTAAATCAATTTGTCCTCTAAAAATGCTATTTAATACACCATTATTGCAATTGGTGATTATTGAAATGTAAAAAGGCTATTTGTTTCGTTTTTTATATTGTAATTTACAATCAGATTAGAATATTGAAACTTTTATATGATAATGGAATCATACCCCCACTTTTTTTTAATTGTGGGGTTTTTTGTGTGAAATAAAATGGAATTTGCAAATCATATGTTATTATTTTAATGCTTCCAATTATTAAATTATAAAAATTGTAATTGCAGCAAAGTTGGATTTTGTGAGAATTAATAAGTTGTAAAAACTGCATGTATCAATAAAAATATATTAAGTCATCAGCATTGTATTTTATGCTGCACTATTAATTTATAGTAAAATTGTTACATGGTTTTATGTTAACTCAAAAAAATATTTTAGGTTATTTTAAAATTAAATTGTCTTTTTTTATTTTGTAAACATATTAATTAATTCAAAAGTTGATTAACCCCCTAAATTTGTTTTAAATTGGATGGTTCAGATGTACAAATTATTTTTGATTTTCATAGTTTTTAGCATAGGATTAAATCAAAATGTGATTGCACAAAATTCACATATTTGTGAATTAAATAATACCTTACTCGAAATTGATTCTTTATTAAACAACGACCCTGGAAAAGGCATTAAATTAATAAATAAAAAGTTAATTGAAATTAAAAGTAGTTATCAGAATTGTGAAGGTTTCTTGCTTAAGTATTCTGAAATTTTGTATTACATTAATAAAAATCGATTCGATAGTGCATCGTTACTCCTAACTGAAATAAAAAATTTTGTAACTAGTAGTAAAACTCAACACAATTCATATATCACTTATAAAGCAGACTTATTGAATGCCTATTTTTTGATAAGAACTGGTAATTTTGAACAAAGTATAAATTTACTAAGCAGTTTAATAAACACTAATAAAATTGTAAATGACCAGCAAAATTTATTTTTAGCCAACTTATATCGAGTAATAGCTTTTCAAAATATTCAACTTACCGATTCTGCTTTTTCTTTAGTTAAGAAAATGGAAACAATGTTTAAACCAACGAGTGTTTCAAATAAAGAGTATTACCGATTGTTAATAGTAAAAGCCTATTTGTATCGAGATAAAAAAGAGTATAAAAAATCAATTTTAGAAATTGAACCAGTATTAAGTGAAATCAAAAGAAAAAACAAATTAGCTTATGCAAATGTTTGTTTGTTGTTATCGGAAAACTATTTTGAACTTAATAATTTCAATGCTTCAGAGTTTGCAACTTCAGAAGGATTAAACACATTGAACGCATTAAATTCAAACAATCAAAAGCCCATTTTCTATATAAGACAATCTTTTTTAGATACCACTGTAAATGATTATAAGGCGGCATATTCCAATTTAATGAAAGCTTATTCTATTAATGGAATAGTATACAATGATAAACTTGCAGTTATTACTCAAAATAATTTAATTAAATTCAGAACCGAACTAAAGGAAATTGAAAATAAAAATTTACTCAAAGAACGTAGGAATTTTATTGTACTACTTTTAATTGTATCATCAGTTTTGATTTTACTCATTTTCTTACTACTTAAACTTAAAAATGTAAAAGATAAACTGGAAAAATCAAATAGTTTTCAAAACAAATTAATATCAATTATATCACATGATTTTAGGTCACCACTTTTTGCTTTGCACAACCTTACAGACCAGGTTGCATATACTGTAAAAAAGCAAAATTTTGATAAATTAAATGCACTTGCAAATGGTATTTCAGAATCATCTCTTAAGATGTCTAATTTGCTGAGCAATTTATTAAATTTAGCATATGCAAATAAAGCACCAGAATGTGAAAAAGTTAATTTGTTTGAACTCTTAGATGAAACAAAAGAGCTTTACAATACTATCTTGCAAAATAAATCTATTGTTGTTACTAATTTGGTAAGCCACAATACTATTATTAATATCAAAAAAAATGTTTTGGAATTGATTGTTCGAAATTGGTTGGATAATACTTTAAAGTATTCTAATTTAACCTATATAAATTTCACTGTTCATTCTACAGAATTAAGTAATACCATTTTTATTGAAAATGATGGCGAAATTTTATCTAAAACAAAAGAAAGTATTTTAAAGCAAATAAAAAGCAATGGTAACGAAAACCCAGAAACTGCTTTTGGTTTAGGTTTAAGTTTAATTGCAGAGTATAGCAAAAAAGAGGGTTGGCTATTAAATTTAGAATCCAACAATAACAAAACTATTTTTTCTATAAAAATAAAAAAGTAGGTAGTGTTGTCTTTAAATATCAGTTACAGTAGTATTTGCCAAATATGTTTTTACTTTTTCTTTAAAGGTGTATCCTATGGGTATTTCTTGCTCATAAACTTTTACAAATGCTAAACCAGGTTTAAAGTTTTGTATGTAGTTTTTATTTATACAAAAACTACGATGTACTTGCAAAAAGGAATCATCTAAGTCCTTTATTACATTACTCAATGATTTTTTTATCGTAAAATTTTGTTTCTTAGTATGTATTTTAGAATAATGTTGATTTTGTTCTATATACACAATGGCATCAAATGAAATTTCAATTTTTTGATTGTATGCCCCTTTTACTGTTAAAGATTGTTTTGATTGATTGTTTCTTTTTAATAAATCTTTGCAAACCAATTCAATGGCACTTTGTAAACTAAGTTTGTGGAAAGGCTTTACCAAGTAAATATGATTTTTAATTTCATTAGCTTTTTCAAAATCATTATTAATATCACTTAGTGTAGCAAAAATAGTTGGTACATCCAATAATGCACTATTAGTTTTAAAAACATCAAAAACCTTTTCTTCACCCAACATCACATCAGCAATTATAAAATCAGGCTTTTTATGGGTTAGGCATTCAGTGGCACTATCTACAGTATTGCAAAATTCCATAATTGTAATGCCAATTTCTTCTAAAATCATTTCAAATTTTAATTGCCAACTTATATCATCTTCAATCACAACACATGTTAATTGCATCATATACTCACAAATAAATTAAACTTATATATACCCCAAAGTAAATAACAAAATTTTAATGTTGGTGAACCAAAAAGCTAATTCATGTATAGTGGTACAAAATCTTTAATACTTATACGTTTTTTTGTATTAAGTATTTAAGAAAAACCGTCTCCCTAAGAAAATTGTACTGTAAACTAGTTAGCATTTGTGTTTAAACGTAACCACAAATCTTAATGTGTTATAAATATATGTATGTGTTTATGTGTACATATATATAGTTATTGAGTTTAAAGTAATTAAGTTAAAAGTAGATTAAAAAGTTAAAAAAATTATAAGTCCAATCCTTATTGATTCAATCATGGTGATAAATACAAAATTAAAAATGAAAAAATTGCAATTATTAAAACTATGTTTAATCTTAGTTTTATTGGTTAGTGTTGGTAACTTAAATGCTCAAAGCATAACAGCTAGTTACAACAGTGCAGGCACATTTACAGTTTGTGATGTAGCACAAACCAATAGTTTGCGAATAAGTAATGGCAATGGATTTGCATTAAACAGCCCACGATTTACATTAAAAATTCCAACTGGGGGAACTTATGTGCCAGGTAGTATAGCTACTAGCACTATTGGAATGACGGTTAGTGAATTTAATATCACTAACCTTAATCAACCAGTATTTAATTTATCTAATTTAGGAGCAAGTAATAATGTGGATGTCACCTATCAAATACAATTTGGTTGTGGTGTTATTGCATTTCAAAGTGGAGGAGGCTTAACCAAAGAAACTTTGGATTTTACATACACTGGAGGTAGTGGAAGTCAAAACAATATTACTACAGCTAGCACTTATAATGTTCTAGCAGCTAGTTTAAGCATTATTGCAGCCACCAATACAAATTATACTGCCAATGTTGGTGATACATATAGCCAACAACTTACTATACGTAATGGAGGTTTGGGTTGCACCAATACCGCTTTTATAAAATTAGATAGAGCAGGAGGTACTTTTAGTTTTAGTAACCCAAGCCTTGGTACTATAAGCAACGATACTTTGTATTTAGCATCAGCCAATATGCCTGGTGGCGATGGCAAATGGTGCAATAGCGAAGATGTAATTGTAAGTTACGATGTAACTGTAAATAATTGTACCAACTTAAACAGAGCTGCACAAGCAGGTTGGGGTTGTGGTGGTAGTGCTTGCCAGTTGAGTACTTCACAAAATAGTAATGTGATAATTAGTAATACTGTACCTAATTTAACCATCACCTTGCCTACTCCAGATAGAGACTATTGTTTTGATGGTGGTAGCAGGGTTCAAAGAATACAAATAGTAAATACAGGTAATGGGATAGCAACAAATTTTAGATATGCAGTTACAAATTCAATTACTGGCTGTTGTGGCACTCCTTTAACAGCTTTTGATACTGCATGGTTAATGAAAGATAAAAATGGAAACGTTTTTGGAAGTTTCAGAACCATTTCTTCAAACCCTTCACCAACATGGGGTTTTGGAGGAGTTGCTTGTGGATTGCCAACAGGTAAATTCAATGTGGCACAAATGGAATTTATAGGAAGTATACCAGCCAACGATACTGTTTATTTAGAAATGAATGTGTATGGTGCAAATTTAGCTTGTGTTGCTTGTCAACCTGACTATACAGGATGGTTAATTATAGGTCAAAGATTTACTTACAGAAACCAATGTGCAACATCAAGCTATGGTAATGGGGCTAATTATACAGGGTTAATAAACTTTAATTGGCCTCGTACACAATGGGCTCAAAACATTCCTGCGGATGTATCTTGTACTCAAACATTTAACGTAGAGTTAAACTATTCTAGCATATCTACAACAGTTAAAGTAGGAACAGATGGTCGTGCCTATTTTGCTATGAAATATCCTGTTGGTGATTTTATCTTAAATGGACCAATTTTAAAAACTGGTTCTATGAGTTCAGTATTCACAAACGATGTTTTTACAAGAAATGATACATTGTTTATTCGATTAACACCGAATTCTTCGGGTTCTGGACAAATAAGAATACCATTTCGTATTGCAAGTTGTAGTGGAAGTTCTTGTGGTCTTAAACAGTTTAATATAAGTCATTTATTTTGGTACGATAGTGTAAATTGTGCAAATGCAGTACCATTAAAAAATGGTTGTTACAATCATAATATAACAGTTAAATGCCCTGAACCTTGCCCTCCAGGTGGTGCTACTCCTTTAAATTTTACATTTGAAAGAATTAATTTTGGACAGCCTGATAACGATGATAATCGTATAGCTGATGCTATTCGTACAATTGATAAATCGAAAGTAGCATTAAATACAGCCGTTAATGGAGATAGCATTTTG
>JBMLRA010000152.1:0-1168 GCA_049241265.1 Chitinophagaceae bacterium | reverse complement strand
GTTGTTGAATTAGGGATAAAGGTTACTGCTTTTGTAATTTTAATATTTTAAACACGCGGTTTCCTTATTTTAGCGACTTAAACCTAATAAATGAAAAAAATCTACATTATCTCTTGTCTTGCTTTAGTAGCTATTACTTTACAATCTGGTATTAACAATAGCGGTCAACCACCTACCGATGCAACAGGTGCTATTGGGTCTTATTGTAATGATTGTCATGGTGGTAATCCACTTAATGCAGCTGGTGGAAGTGTTGCATTAACAGGATTACCTGCTGGAGGATACGTGCCAAATACAAGTTATCCATTATCATTAACTATTACACATAGTGCTGCTAACAGAACAAGATGGGGATTTTCAATAGCTGCCGTAAACAGTGGAGGTTCTCCAATAGGTACTTTTTCTACAACTAATCCCAATGCTGCTGTAAATGGAAGTGAACTTTCACACAACAATGCTGTGAGTACATCGGCAAGTGCAACTTATACTTATACTAATTTAAGATGGACTGCACCTGCAACAAATTCAGGAGTGGTTAATTTTTATTTTGTGGGTAATGCTGCAAATGGAAGTGGTTCAGGTGGTGATTTTATTTATAGTGGAACATCAAATATTGCTTTGCCAATAAATTTAAAATCTATAAATGCCCTACAACAAAATGGTATTGTAACTATAAACTGGCAAACAGTAAACGAATTAAATGCACAATATTTTGAAGTTGAAAGAAGCGATGATGGTCAGTTTTTTTATATTTTAGAAAGAGTTGCAACTAAAGGATCGTCAACTAAAGGAGCTGATTATACTTTTAGAGATAATAAAGCTACTAATGGAGGAACTATATTTTATCGTTTAAAAATGACTGATAATAATGGTAGTGCAAGATATTCAAGCACTGTAAGTGTAAAACCTTTTGTGTCTGGATTTACCATTAAAAATGTTTATCCAACCATTATAAGAAGTGGAGAAGGATTTAATGTAGAAATTGAAAGTGAAAAAACTAGAAACTTAACTTTAAATTTATTAGATATCACTGGAAAAAAAATCCAATCACAAAACTTTAGCGTATATAAGGGTAATAATCAATTAAAAGTTAATCAAGCAAATCTATCAAACACTAATGGAATTGTATTGTTACAAATTGCAAGCGATAATTTTTTACAAACAAAAA
>JBMLRA010000151.1:0-10433 GCA_049241265.1 Chitinophagaceae bacterium | reverse complement strand
GAAGCACTTGTGTTAAACAGCGGATAAACACTATTGTAAAAACTAAAACCACTGTTTACTGCTACATCCTGCCCTGTACCTGCTGTACCATTTGGGTTAGATGTAAAATTTGAATTTACAGGAGAAGAAATTGAATTTAAGAAATTATATACTGGCTGAGAAACAGCTGCAACTCCTAGACTGTTTGTTGTAGCTCCATAAACTATACCCGTTCCTGTTGAAATAACTGATGTTGGAATAGTTGCATATTGCTGATTCGAAATAGCAGCAGTAACTGTAATAGTTGGACTGTAAGCAACAAAAGTCGAACCTGTTGTGTTCTCTAATTTTGTAGCTGTTTGGTTGGCAGTAGTGGCTCCATTTGATGGAGATGGCAAACTACCACTTGAAAATTCTAATTGTGTTTGAGCAAAAATATTTGTGTTTGCTACTAACAAAAATAAAGCAATGGCTATTGCTTTTAAACTACATTTCGCTGTGAAGTGTTGACCAGTTTTTAAAACTTGTTTCATAAATAATTGCGATGTTTTTTGTCTTCTAAGGTTGATTTTTTATTAATCCAATAACCTAGATCGATACTAGGTTTTAGAATAATAAAAGTTATGATATACTATAAATAAACTATAACGAAATGATAGATAAAATATTGCACTTTGAAGTATCTTTTAAATTGACAAACAATTGATTTTATGAATATTTATGATAAATCAAAGCTCTCAAAAACAGCTATAACAATAATTCTATGCAATAAGATGTACTACAATGTTTGTAACATTATTACTACAAAATAAATTTTACCATCTCCTAATAGCGTTTTTAAAGAAATAAATAAGAATAACTACCCATTGGGTTGAGGATTTACAGTTACAATATTGGTAACACTACTGCTGCAACTATTTGCATTTGTTACAGTATATGTAATTGTAGTGCTTCCAACATTTAGCCCTGTTACTATGCCAGAATTAGTAATTGTTACAACACTTGTGTTTGATGAAGACCATACACCGTTTATAGTAGCATTAGTTAAAGTTGTGGTTCCACCAACAAATGTGATATTGGAGCCTATTATTGGTGCTACTGTTGGCAAAGGAAATACTGTTACTTGCATCGTATCTGTACAGCCTGCTGAGAACACAAAATTATAATTGCCCGATGCAGTTGCTGCAAAACTTGCTGTTGCAACTCCATTGGTAGTATTACCTAAAGTTGCACCTGTTGGATTGGCTGAGAACGATGTCCAAGTTGTTCCAGATGTTGGACTTCCTATTAAAGTAACAGAATTTCCAGCACAAATAGTTTGGTCTATGCCAGCATTGGGTTTTGCATTGATTGTTATTACTGAAGACTGTGGTGTTGTACCACAACTTGCTACAGTTCCTGTAACTGTATAGTTACCATTAGATAAAGCACTATACGTTTGAGAGGTAGCACCACTAATTGCTACACCATTATTATACCATTGATACGAACTAAAGCCAGATTGTGCAGTAAATAATGATGGATTACAACTTGAAGTAAATGAAGGAGGTGGCATTGTACTTGTAGTTGAAGAAATATAGGATGACATTGAGTAGCCTGCACCACTTTCAATAAATGCTATATTCATTCTTGCTGTAGATGTAAATCTGAGATTTGCTGGATTACTTAGTTGCGAATTGGTAAACCTAATAATGTAATAACCTGTAGTTCCAATTTGAGTGCGGGCAGATGTTAAAGTTTCTATATTCGTACCATTCATATATACAAGAGCACTAGAACTCTGTAAAATGATATAACCAAAGTAAGGAAACAAACTATTACTACCGTTTGTATTATTTAAAAATTGATTGGTTTGCACATCATAAGAGCCTGCACAGCTACTTAATGGTGGTTGCACAATCATATCAATCTCACAACCATCGGCAGAGCCAGTATAAACAGCAACAGGATTTGAAGTAGTGATATAACTTGTAGTGTATGCAGTTAATCCATCTCCATTATTAATAGTGATATAACTGCCTGCACTTGTTAAAGTATAGTTAGCCGTTGTATTGGTGCTAGGCACTAATACAGTAACAGTAGTATTAGGTTGTGTAGCTACTATAGTTGTACGTTCATAACCTGCCACACCATTACTTCTCACAACAACGTATGTAGTGCCAAGATAAGATATAGGCATTACCTGGCTTTCCACTCCATCACCACAACCCGAACTATTATCAACCCTCATCCCAGCATTAACAACAATACGATTATTGGCAGTAACCAAACTCCCTAATGTAGCTGTGAACATATATGATTGCCCTGCATTAAGTGTAACCAAAGTTGTTCCATTTAATGAAACTGTAGTGCTATTATTAATTGCCATTACAGCATAAATTGGAGCCCCACCTTCATTATAACAACTTCCTCCTGTTACATTAGCATAGTAGCCAATGCGAAAAGAAGTACCTAATCCTTGATCCCCCAAACTGGTAAATGCACTATTTCCTTTTTGAACGCAAGCATTTAAATCTCCTGCAGCACTACCTGCAATAGTATAATTATCAGATGCAATATTTCTTACTTGAACACTAATTGCAGCTGTGCCAGAAACAATTAAACCTTGACCATTTAAAATAGTTCCCGAGGCATTTACAACAGCGTCTGCACCAGCAAATCGATAACGTAATGGGCTACCTGCAACAGTTGTAAGGGAATTTGAATATACAGTTCCATTGCTTGAACTAATGGTAACTGATACAGCAGAATTGCTTAAAGTTGTTATTACAAGTTCGTTATACTTATTAAAATATTGCCAAGGTGATGGTGCTATATAATGTGTATTTGCATACTGTGCTTTTGCTTGTGTTGATAAAATCAAGACAAGCAAAAATGTTAGGGTACAATTTGAAAAAGGTTTATTCACCTTACTAATATAATTTTTACTAGCGTTCTTTAAAATAAAAGCAAATCTACTACTTACCTTAATTAATTAAGGATTAGGGTAAGGATTTACAGTAACTATTGCTGTATTGGCTGCACTACAACCATTACCATTTGTAAAAGTATAGGTAATAGTTGCATTTCCAGCAACAACCCCTGTCACAATGCCTGTAGAGCTTCCAACAGTTGCATTGCTAGTAGAAGTCCAAATTCCGCCAGTAGTAGAACTATTTAAAGTTGTAGTTAATCCTACAGCAGTTAACATTGTTCCTGTAATATTGGGTACTGCTGGGTTTGCATTTACTGTAACTGTTGTGGTTACTGAATCTCTGCAACCACTTGCATTAATCACCAAATATTTTATTGTTGTTGTTCCAATCGCAACAGCACTTACTACACCACTTGAATTTATTGTTGCTACACCAGTTGAAGAAGAACTCCATACGCCTCCACTTGTTATATTAGCCAAAGTTGTTGTTTGTCCAATACAAACACTTGTTATACCTGTAATTGCTGGCACAGTTGGTTTTGCATTTACCACTACTGCAACACTGCTTGTTGCCGCTGTGCATCCTCCACTTGGTGTAACAGTAACATTATATGTTCCAGTTGCTGCCGTTGTGGCGTTTGTTATTGTTGGATTTTGAAGTGTAGAAGTAAATCCATTTGGTCCAGTCCAACTATAAGTTGCACCACTTACTGCTGTTGTTGCAAGGTTTAAAGTTGCACCAGCACATATAGGAGCATTACTTGATGCAGTTGTAGACGCTGCAACCACTGTTACAGCTATAGTTACTGTTGTAACACCAGAAGGATTATAATTATCACTAGATGTAAATGTAATATTATTAGTACCAATATTACAAGGAGAGCCTGTTATATTTACTGTGGCTACTGAGGTTGCCCCACTTGTAGTAGAAGTTGTGGTATTACACAAGCCTCCTGTATTAATTGTAGTAGTAACTGTTTGATTTACCTCTGGAGGTAAAAATGTTAAAGCAACAGCTTGCGTAGTGCCACAAGGAATAGTAATTGCATTGCCAGCAGGCACACCACTTACTGATGGAGCTTGATTGGTTGCACTAGAAACATTAAATCTAAAACACTCATAATCTAAATAGTTAACACCGTCTGTTGCACCAACTCCACCATCATAAACACTACTATTTAAACCAAAACGCCCCACTTGAGTGTAATTTACATTATCACCTTTATTGACACCAACTGTTGCAGGTGTACCACCAAAACCAGCACTACCACCACTAGCTGTACCTGTGGTCCATTGCATATCGCCATAATTAATTGCCACATTATTTCCCAAACCTATGCTAGCATCTGTACCATCTGTTAGTATTATTTGAAATGTATTGATTAAACCTGGTGTTCCATTTGTACCATAATAAGCAACACCTGGCCAAGTTACAACAAGCTTTCCTGCACTTACTTTATATTTTACAGTACCACTTCCAGCTACAGCTGTATTCACATCAGCCCAAAAGGCTGCAATCATAGGTGTATTACTTGGAAACCCAGTTGAAGAATAGGCTCCTTGTGCAGCACCAAATGTTATATTACCATTATTATTAATATAGCACTGAGTGTAAGTAGTGCCATATAAATCGAAGTTAAATCCCAAATTAATTGGTCCAATTGATCCGTCATCATTAGCAGGAAAATTAGTATAAGTTGCATCGGGTGCAAAATAACAACTTGATGAGGGTGTTCCATCTGTAAATAAAGCTAGTGTGGTATATCCAGAAACTTGTCCATAAGCTGTTACTTGTAATTGCCTTCCTAAATTTTGACTATCTACATACCAATATGCTGTAAACGCTCCGTTGCTATCAGCCATAACATTAAATGGGTTGTACGCAGAACCAACACCAGGTGGATTACCTAATAACGTTACTTGCAACGTAACCATTTCATTAGCAAAGAAACCCGAACCATAAAATTGAGCTGTTGAACCTGGCTGATAATCTGCACTATCGGTTGTTAAACCAACACCTGCCCAACTAGATGATATGGTTGAGGCTTTGGTAGCATCGTATCCTGAATTACTGGAAGGATTGATAATCGTTTGAGCAAAAACAGAGTTTAAAATAAAGGTAGAAAATAGCAAAAACAACGCTTTCATAGCGTTGCATTTTTTGAGCGAAGCTCTTATTTGCATAAGTTCAGTACCTTTAAGAAACATATTTATTATATTAAATCAGGCTTCAAAGGCTATTGTTATTGTGATTCACCTATCATAAACGTATAATCATTCGAAATATTGTTAACAATGAATGTTTAAATAAAATTTATAAGCAGTTAAGCAATTCTACTTACTTTATGGCGTTACATCAGAACAAAAAATAAATTAAGATTTTTTATAAACTATTAAATGTTAATTAACTGTTACTTTGCACAACCCCAAGATGGATTTAGCAGGTGAAATATTAGCCAAAGAACTCAAAGCATTTGAAGTGCATTTTAAAGAAGCTGTAAAAAGCAGAGTTTCTTTATTAGACAGAATAATGCACTATATCATCCAAAGGAAAGGCAAACAAATGCGTCCTCGATTTGTGATGCTTGCCGCAAAACTTGGTGGAGATATTAACGACTCAACTTTTAGGGCAGCATCATTAGTGGAATTACTTCATACAGCAACCCTTGTGCACGATGATGTGGTAGATGAAGCAATGGAAAGAAGAGGTTTTTTTTCAATTAATGCTTTATGGAAAAATAAAGTTGCTGTTTTGGTTGGCGATTATTTATTAAGCAAAGGATTATTACTTTCTCTTAACCACGGCGATTTTAAAATTTTGCAACTACTTTCTACAGCAGTAAAAGAAATGAGTGAAGGCGAATTATTGCAAATGGAAAAATCTCGAAACCTTAACTTAGACGAAAAAATTTACTACGATATCATTAAAGGGAAAACGGCTTCTTTACTAGCCTCTTGTTGTGCTGCTGGAGCTTCTACAACTTTTACAGATGATGTTATAATCGAAAAAATGAGGTTGTTTGGCGAAAAAACTGGAATGGCTTTTCAAATAAAAGATGATTTGTTTGATTATGGAACTGATGATATTGGTAAACCAACTGGCAATGATATCAAAGAAAAAAAATTAACACTTCCTCTTATTTACACCCTAAATAATTGTGATGCCGACACTAGAAAAAAAATAATATACATCGTTAAAAATAACAATAAAGACAAGCAAAAAATAAAGTTTGTTTTAGACACTGTTCTTGCTGTTGGGGGCATAAATTATGCACAAAAAAAAATGATGGAATACAGAGATGAAGCACTTGCTATTCTACACGAATTTGAAGATAATGAGGTAAGAAAAGCATTGGAACAAATGGTTAGATATACAACTGATAGAAAGTATTAGTTAGCTATTTATGGTTTACAGTTTTATAAACTAATAGCCATGAACTTTAAACCACAAACGAAATAAATTAATGCAAAAAAGATGGAACATATTGCCATATGATAACGATAAAGTGAATGCTTTAATCGGTGCATTAACTATTAGCAAAACCATCTGCAAAATACTTACACAACGTGGTGTTGATGACTTTGAAAAAGCTAAAGACTATTTTCGCCCCAAACTAAGCCAACTGCATTCTCCTTGGTTAATGAAGGATATGGAAAAAGCTGTAACCCGCATAGAGAAAGCATTTGAGAACAACGAAAATATTTTGGTATATGGGGATTATGATGTTGATGGCACTACAAGTGTTGCATTAATGTACCAGTTTTTAAAAAACTTATATCCCAATGTAGATTACTATATCCCACATCGTTACAAAGAAGGTTATGGCATAAGTAAAAAAGGAATTGACTTTGCTAAAGAAAATAATTTTACACTCATTGTTTCATTAGACTGTGGCATTAAAAGTGTTGATTTAATTGGCTATGCAAAAGAATTAGGAATTGAATTTGTGGTATGCGATCATCATTTACCAGATGAAAAATTACCCCCTGCTGTTGCCATTTTAAATGCAAAACAAAAAGATTGCAACTATCCTTTTAAAGAACTATGTGGCTGTGGCGTTGGATTTAAGCTCATTCAAGCCATTGCAGACAAACGAAAACTTCCTTCAGAAACATATTTAAAATACCTTGATTTAGTAGCAACTGCTATTGCCGCTGATATTGTTCCCATTAACGATGAGAATAGAATTTTGGCATATTATGGTTTGGAAAGAGTGAACGAAAATCCTTGTGTTGGTATTAAAGCTTTGATGCAATTAGCAGCAGTAAAAGACACAATGACCATTAGTAATTTGGTATTTGTTATTGCTCCAAGAATCAATGCAGCCGGAAGAATGGATGATGCTAAAAAAGCTGTTCAACTTTTTGTAGCACAAGATTTTGACGAAGCAATGGATGTTGCAAAACTCCTGCATATTGATAATACAGATAGAAGGGAAATTGATACAAGCATTACTGCTGAGGCTTTATCTATTATTGAGAATAGTAACGAAGCCATTACAAAAAAAAGCACAGTTGTTTACAGAGAACATTGGCATAAAGGTGTTGTGGGTATTGTTGCTAGTAGGTTAATAGAAAGTTACTATCGTCCAACAATTGTATTAGCAAAAAGTGGTGATTGCATTGCAGGCAGTGGGCGTAGTGTTCCAGGGTTTAATTTGCACGAAGCCATTTATCAATGCCGAGAACATTTACTAGGTTTTGGTGGACACTTTGCTGCTGCAGGTTTAACAATGTTAGAAGAAAAAATTGACGACTTTAAAGCAGCTTTCGAAGAAGTGGTTGCATCACAAATTACTCCTGAACAATTGATACCAGAAGTTATTATTGATGCTGAAATTGCTTTCAAAGAAATCAATCTTGCACTCTATAATATTCTTATTCAAATGGAACCTTATGGTCCAGAAAATATGCGACCAGTTTTTGTAACACGAAAAGTATATAATTCTGGTTTCTCAAAAATTGTTAAGGAGCAGCACATTAAATTTAGTTTGCAACAAGGCTCTATAACCCTTAATGGTATTGGATTTGGAATGGCTGATAAGTTTTCTGTTTTGCAAATGAACAGACCAGTTGATGTTGTTTATACGCTAGATTTAAACGAATGGAACGGCACAAAATCTGTTCAGCTAAAAGTGGTGGATATAAAATTGAGCGAATAAAAAAGGAGCAACCAAATTTGATTGCTCCTTTTTTATTTTCTAGAAAACCTAGATTAAGATTTTTTTTCTTCAGCTTTCTCTTCTGTTTTTTTAGCTTCTTTGTCTTTTTTGCAGCAAGATTTTTTACCACCTTTTTTGCAACACTCTTTTTTGTCTTTACCACATTCTTTCTTCTCTTTACCCTCACCTGCAAATGCAACACCAGTTACTAAAAAAGCTGCTGTAGCTAATACCAATAATTTTTTCATAATTAATTTTTTTTACGTTAAGGATGCAAATTAGGGATTTTCTCAATATGAAAACCACTCGAAATGTTAAAATTTTAAGCCCAGCTAGCTAATACAGTAACTCCTCCTTTCACAACCTCATTCAGCTGAACATTTACTTTTGTTCCCACAGGCATCAAAACATCTACCCTACTACCAAATTTAATAAAGCCATATTCCTCAGTTTGCTTTGCCATATCGCCAACTTTTGTGTAGTTACAAATTCTTTTTGCCAATGCACCAGCAATTTGTTTGTATAAAATAGTGCCGTGATTATTTTTTACCGCAACACTCCAACGTTCATTTTCAGTGGAGCTTTTAGGATGCCAAGCTACTAAAAATTTCCCTTTGTGATATTGGTTATAAACAACCTCTCCACTCATTGGATGTCTGTTCTGGTGCACATTTGCAGGACTCATAAATACACTAACTTGCAAACATTTTCCTTTAAAAAACTCTTCATCAACTACTTCTTCAATAACCACTACTTTACCATCTGCTGGGCATATAATTTTTGTATCGTCAATAGTGTGAACTCTATTAGGAACTCTAAAAAAAGAGATAATAAACAATAAAAGAAAAAGTGTAACACCAAAAATTAAAGCAGTGAGCCAACCCATTGAATCACTAAAGAAATTAAACGATGCAATGTTGATAATTCCAAAAATTAGGGCTGTGATGCCGATTGTTCTATAACCTTCGTGATGTATTGTCATATAAATAGTAAAACGCAAATATAGAGGAATGAAATTAGTTAGTGATTGTTGATAGTTTTGTCATTCTATTTAACCACTAACTTTTCTTTATTTCGCTTTTGTTGGTGGCAGTTTTATTTTATCAAGTTGTTAATCATTTCAACAATATGCTTCATTTTCTTATTTTCTAAGTTGGTGTCGAATTTTACTGTCTCACCGTTCTTAAGTTCAAAATAAATGGGTCGTGTGGCATTACTATTTGACGTATTGCGTGGTAAAATCATTGCTAACAAAGCTATAATGCCAATTTCTGCAAAATCGAGTTTAATGTTTGGTTCTAAATATGCAGTTTTTATTGTATCTAGTTTATAAGTCCTACCCTTAGACTTGAAAATGAATGACATTAATGAGTTTGTTGTTTGCGATACGCTGTCTTTGTATACTACTATTTGGTCGTCGCCAATAATTAAAATGAATAATAAACAAAGTGCTGAAAAAATAATTATCAATATAGGATTTTCGTCATAATGTGATAGTGCATTATACATTGCAAATACACAAGCAAGCCTGAGCAATAGTGTCCAACAAAATTGAAACAATGAAAAACCAGTGTAAAGTCTTTTAGCCAAAATAGTTGTTTAGTTAGTTAAGAACTTTATTAGCAAGCATCGAAATATTGCTACAAAGAAAAAAGGATTTGACTTTATTAGGGGATTTAATTCCTCTGTTAAATTTATACAACTTATTTATACAAAATAATTTTCGCAGTTATTAGATGTTGTTGGTGAAGCACTCTAACAACGGCGAAAAAAGTAATAATTAGTTAGATATTACAGCAGCATTATTGCTGCACTGTCATTTTAAATTTTTGTACCTGGTTATTGATGATTTTTTCAATCTCTGTTTCTAAAGTTTGTGTATTAGCAGTATTCTTAATCGTATTTTTTACTATGTATTCATCGCGTTGTTTATTCAGCTCTACAATTTTTTGCTGTATAGCAGCTCTTTCTTTTTGCTTATCATCAATTATTTTTTCTATCTCAGCAGTAGTTTTATTTTTCAGAGAGTCTGGCAATTGTTGTTTGTTTAATTTTTTCACAAATTCTTTATCATCGCTTGTAGCATCTACTAAGTCCCAGGTAGCATTTTTATACACTTTAGCATTTGATTTTGACTTTATTCTTTTAATTGCGGCTGCTTTACTGTTACTAACATTTAACTCATCTTGTCTGGCAACATTCGAAAGATTAAAACTTGCATTTGCACCATAAGCCACAAAAGTTCCATTTAGTTTATTGTTGTAGCTGTAGATAGCACTATCATAAGGTGTTGGTATATCTTCTGTTTTGGCATTCGCATCAATATTAGTAAAAGTTCCATTGCCACACTCGCTTTGGAGGTTCCAATGTTCAGCAAT